>NZ_AJQF01000165.1:0-39697 GCF_000261705.1 Bradyrhizobium genomosp. III
AGACCAGCTTGCCGAGCGGCGTCACCGGCACGACGTCGCCATAGCCGACGGTGCCGAGCGTCACGATCGCCCACCACATCGCCTGCGGGATAGTGCCGAGCTTGTCCGGCTGCACGTCGCGCTCGATGGCGTAGAGCAGCGAGGCGAACGTCAGGACCGCGCCGATCAGGATGACGATGCAGCCGATCAGCGCGCGACGCTCGGCATGCACGGCGGCGAGCAGCGAGCGCATCGCCGGCGAATAGCGGATCAGCTTGAAGAACGGCAGCACGCCGAGCGCCGCCAGCGTCGCGTGCCGGCCGGTGGCGAGCACGATGGAAGCGGGCAGGAACGCCATGAGGTCGATGATGCCGAGCGCGGAGAAGGCATAGCCGAGCCGGTCGGACAGCGCGGAGCCCTTGCGCTGGGTGTGGCCCGCCACCGTCCACAGCCGCGCGGCATATTCCAGCGCGAACACGAACACCGACAGAATGGTGATCGCGGAGAACACGACGCCGAACTGCGCGTCCAGCTCCGGCACCGAGGCGAGGATCATCGCGGCCACATTGAGCACGATGACGCCGATGATGACCTGGATGAAGCGCGACCCGGCTGAATAGGCCAGCGGATCGTGCTCCAGCAATTCGTACAGGCGATCCCTCAAATTCGGATCGGCTGAGCCACGTCCTCGCGGAACGGGGCGCACGGCCTCACGCGCCCGCCATCGCTTTTTCGATCGCGCTCAGCGCCTCGGACGCCTTGGCTCCGTCAGGTCCGCCGGCCTGGGCCATGTCGGGCCGGCCACCGCCGCCCTTGCCGCCGAGCGCCTCGGAGGCGACACGCACGAGGTTCACCGCGTTGAAGCGCGCGGTGAGGTCCGCGGTGACGCCGACCACGATGCCGGCCTTGCCGTCCTCGGTGACGCCGACGATGGCGACCACGCCGGAGCCGATCTGCTTCTTGCCGTCGTCGGCGAGGCTCTTGAGATCCTTCATCTCGATGCCCTCGACCGCGCGCGCCATCAGCTTGACGTTGCCGACCTCGCGCACGCCGCTGGCTGCGCCATTGCTGCCGGCCGAAGCGCCGCCGCCCATCGCCAGCTTCTTGCGGGCGTCGGAAAGCTCGCGCTCGAGCTTCTTGCGCTCCTCCATCAGCGCGGTGATGCGCGCCGGGACGTCGTCGAGCGAGGTGCGCAGCTCGTTCGCCGCGGTCTTGGCCAGCGCCATGGTCTCGTTGGCGTGCCTGCGCGCATAATTGCCGGTCAGCGCCTCGATGCGGCGCACGCCGGAGGCGACCGCGCTCTCGCCGGTGAGCGTGATCAGGCCGATATCGCCGGTGCGTCGCACATGCGTGCCGCCGCAGAGCTCGACCGACCAGCCGAGCGCGTTGGCGCCGCGCTCGCGCGCGGTCCGGCCCATCGAGACGACGCGGACTTCATCGCCGTATTTCTCGCCGAACAGGGCGCGTGCGCCGGCTTCGCGGGCCTCATCCACGCCCATTACACGCGTGGTGACCTCGTCGTTCTCCAGCACCACGTCATTGGCGATGTCCTCGACCCGGGCCAGCTCCTCCGCCGAGATCGGCTTCGGATGCACGAAGTCGAAGCGCAGGCGATCTGGCGCAACCATCGAGCCGCGCTGGGCGATGTGGTCGCCCAGCACCTGGCGCAGCGCCTCGTGGATGAGATGCGTCGCCGAATGATGCGCCCGGATCGACGAGCGCCTGGAATGATCGACCTCGAGCTGCAGCGCGGTGCCGAGCTTGAGCTCCCCGCTCTCCACCGTGCCGACATGCACGAAGAAATCGCCGAGCTTCTTCTGCGTGTCGGTGACGCGGAACTTGATGCCGCCCTCGCCCGTGAGCACGCCGGTGTCGCCGACCTGGCCGCCGGACTCCGCGTAGAACGGCGTCTGGTTCAGCACGATCGCACCGGTGTCGCCGGCCTTCAGGCTGGCGACCTCTGCACCGTCCTTCACCAGCGCAGAGACCACGCCTTCAGCGCTCTCGGTCTCGTAGCCCAGGAATTCGGTAGCGCCGAGCTTTTCGCGCAGGGGGAACCAGATCGCTTCGGAAGCCGCCTCGCCGGAACCCTTCCAGGACTCGCGCGCCTTGGCCTTCTGGCGCTCCATCGCATCGGAGAAGGAAGCCTGGTCGACGCCGATGCCGCGCGACTTCAGCGCGTCCTGCGTCAGGTCGAGCGGGAAGCCGTAGGTGTCGTACAGCGTGAAGGCGACGTCGCCATCGAACATGTCGCCCTTTTTCAAGGACGCGCTCTTCTCGTCGAGGATGGCGAGGCCCCGCGACAGCGTCTTGCGGAACCGGGTCTCTTCCAGCCGCAGCGTTTCCTCGATCAGGTTTTCCGCGCGCATCAGGTCGGGGTAGGCCTGGCCCATCTCGCGGACCAGCGCCCAGACCAGACGATGCATCAGCGGCTCCTTGGCACCGAGCAACTGCGCATGGCGCATCGCGCGGCGCATGATCCGGCGCAGCACGTAGCCGCGGCCCTCGTTCGAGGGCAGCACGCCGTCCGCAACCAGGAACGCCGAGGAGCGCAAATGGTCGGCAATGACGCGGAACGAGGCCACGGTCTGCTCATTCGGCCCGCTCCCGAGCGCGGACGAGGTCGCATCGATCAAATGACGGAACAGGTCGGTCTCGAACACGCTGTCGACCCCCTGCATGATGCAGGCCATGCGCTCGAGGCCCATGCCGGTGTCGATCGAGGGACGCGGCAGATCCACGCGCTCCTCCTTCGTCACCTGCTCGTACTGCATGAACACGAGATTCCAGAATTCGAGGAAGCGGTCGCCATCCTCTTCCGGCGAGCCCGGAGGTCCGCCCCAGATGTGATCACCGCGGTCGATGAAGATCTCCGAGCACGGGCCGCACGGGCCGGTGTCGCCCATCGCCCAGAAATTGTCCGAGGTCGGAATGCGGATGATGCGGTCGTCGGAGAAGCCCGCGATCTTCTTCCAGAGCCCGTGCGCTTCGTCGTCGGTGTGGTAGACGGTGACGAGCAGCTTGTCCTTGTTGAGCCCGAAGTCCTTCGTGATCAGCTTCCAGGCGAGCTCGATCGCGCGCTCCTTGAAATAGTCGCCGAAGGAGAAGTTGCCGAGCATCTCGAAGAAGGTGAGATGGCGCGCGGTGTAGCCGACATTGTCGAGGTCGTTGTGCTTGCCGCCGGCGCGCACGCATTTCTGCGACGTGGTGGCGCGCTGATAGGGCCGCTTCTCGACGCCGGTGAAGACGTTCTTGAACTGCACCATGCCGGCATTGGTGAACATCAACGTCGGATCGTTGCGCGGCACCAATGGCGAGGACGACACGATCTCGTGGCCGTTCTCGGCAAAGAAGTTCAGAAAGGTCGACCTGATCTCGTTGACGCCGCTCATGTTCATCCAATCGGGTGTGCTTGGACCCGCTATAGGCCATCCAAACCTGACATTTAGGCTGATATCTGCGGGCCACAGCGCTTTTAGACAAGGCCAGCTTCGCTGTCCAGAAACTGTGCAAGGAGATCAGAGGGTTGCCGCAGGCGCTCAATCCCCTTTGCAATCCCGTTGATAGGGCAAGCGGACGCGTTGACAGGCTTGGCCGCCCTGTGGTCTGTACCCATCTGTATCGTACGGCCACGTCGGGAGAGACCGGCTTTGGTGCCGGCGCCGAAGGAGCAACCGCCCCGGAAACTCTCAGGCAAAAGGACCGCGTGGCTTTGACAGCATCTGGAAAGAGGCGCCGACGGGTTTAGACCCGGATGGCTCCCGCCGACGGGATAATACTCTCAGGCACAGCGACAGATGGGGCTTCGACTGGTGTCCTCAGGGAATCGTCCCGGGGGAACCGCCGAGGGCCCCTGTGATGCTAGCGCGCGACGACCAAGATTCCCTGAAACGTACGCCCCTTCATGGGCTTCATGTCTCCCTGGGCGGCAAGATGGTGCCGTTCGCGGGCTATGACATGCCCGTGCAATACCCCGCGGGCGTCCTGAAGGAGCACCTCCATACCCGCAACGCAGCCGGCCTGTTCGACGTCTCCCATATGGGCCAGATCGCGCTCAGGCCGAAATCCGGCAGGGTCGAGGACGCCGCCCGCGCACTGGAACGGCTGGTGCCGCAGGATATCGTGGCGATTGCGCCGGGACGGCAACGCTACGCCCAGTTCACCAACGCCGGTGGCGGAATTCTGGACGACCTGATGGTCGCCAATTTCGGTGATCACCTCTTCCTGGTCGTCAACGCCGCCTGCAAGGAAGCCGACGAGACGCATCTGCGCGCGAATCTCTCGGGTGACTGCGGCATCGATTCCCTCACAGACCGTGCGCTGATCGCGCTGCAGGGGCCGAGGGCCGAGGCGGCGCTGGCGAAATTGTGTGCAGAGGCGCCCGCCATGAAGTTCATGGATTCCGGCCCCCGCAAGGTTGCCGGCCTCGACTGTTTCGTCTCACGCTCCGGCTACACCGGCGAGGACGGTTTTGAAATTTCGGTTCCCGCGGCCGATGCCGAACGTCTCGCCAAAGCGCTGCTCGAAAACCCCGACGTGCTGCCGATCGGCCTGGGCGCCCGCGACAGTCTGCGGCTGGAAGCCGGGCTCTGCCTCTACGGCCACGACATCGACACCGCGACCACGCCGGTCGAGGCCGCGCTGGAATGGTCGGTGCAGAAGAGCCGCCGCAGCGGCGGCGCGCGCGCCGGCGGCTTTCCCGGTGCCGAAAAAATCCTCGCCCATGTCGACAACGGCGCGGCCCGCCGCCGCGTCGGCCTGCTCGCCCAGGGACGCGCGCCGGTGCGCGAGGGCGCGCTGCTGTTTGCTGACAGCGCGGGCGGCGAGCCGATCGGACAAGTCACATCGGGCGGTTTCGGCCCAAGCCTGAATGCGCCGGTCGCGATGGGCTATGTGCCCACCGCATCGAGCGCGCTCGGCACACAACTCTTCGCCGAGGTGCGCGGCCAGCGTCTGCCGGTCGCTGTCGCGGCCATGCCCTTCGTCAAGAACACCTACAAACGCTGAGGATTCGAGAATGACCACGACGCTGTACACCTCCGACCATGAATGGCTCGCCATCGAGGGCGACGTCGCCACCGTCGGCATCACCGATTACGCCCAGCAGCAGCTCGGCGACGTCGTGTTCGTCGAACTGCCCAAGGTCGGCCGCGCGCTGAAGAAGGCGGAAGCCGCCGCCGTGGTTGAGTCCGTCAAGGCGGCCTCGGATGTGTACGCACCCGTGACAGGCGAAGTGCTCGAGACCAACGCCGAGCTCGCAGCCGAGCCGGCGCTGGTGAACTCGGACGCGCAAGGCAAGGCGTGGTTCTTCAAGATCAAGATGGCCGACAGAAGCGAGCTCGGCGGCCTGATGGATGAAGCCGCCTACAAGGCGCACACGGCTTAAGGACGATGGAGCAAGCGATGACCGCGCACCGCAAGACCAACGGCGACACCGCCGCCAGCTTCGTTCGCCGCCATATCGGCCCGTCGGCGCGCGATGTCACCGCCATGCTCGAAACCGTCAGCGCCAAGAGCGTCGACGCCCTGATGGCGGAGACGCTGCCGGCTTTGATCCGGCAGGCCGCCCCGCTCGATCTCGGCAAGCCGCTCAGCGAGACCGAGGCGATCGCGCATATGGGCGAGCTCGCAGCCCAAAACCAGGTCTTCACCTCGCTGATCGGCCAAGGCTATTCCGGCACGATTTTGCCCGCGGTGATCCAGCGCAACATCCTGGAGAACCCGGCCTGGTACACGGCGTACACGCCCTACCAGCCCGAGATCAGCCAGGGCCGGCTGGAGGCGCTGCTCAACTTCCAGACCATGATCTGCGACCTCACCGGGCTCGACGTCGCCAACGCCTCGCTGCTCGACGAGGCCACCGCCGCGGCCGAAGCGATGGCGCTCGCGGAGCGGCACTCGCAGGTGAAGGCGCAAGCCTTCTTCGTCGACAAGGACGTGCATCCGCAGACGCTCGCTGTGATGCGCACCCGCGCCGAGCCGCTGGGCTGGACCCTGATCGTCGGCGATCCCCTCACCGATCTCGACAAGGCCGACGTGCTCGGCGCGCTGCTGCAATATCCGGGCTCTTCAGGCGCGGTGCGCGACCTCCGGCCCGCGATCGCAACATTGAAGGCCAAGGGCGCGCTCGCGATCGTGGCCGCCGACCTGCTGGCCCTGACGCTGCTCGCCTCGCCCGGCGAGCTCGGCGCCGACATCGCGATCGGCTCGGCGCAGCGTTTTGGCGTGCCGATGGGTTATGGCGGACCGCACGCGGCCTATATGGCGGTGCGCGATGCGCTGAAGCGCTCGCTGCCCGGCCGCATCGTCGGCCTCTCCGTGGATTCCCGCGGGATGCCGGCCTATCGCCTCGCGTTGCAGACCCGCGAGCAGCACATCCGCCGCGAGAAGGCGACCTCGAACATCTGCACCGCGCAGGTGCTGCTGGCCGTGATCGCCTCGATGTACGCGGTCTATCATGGCCCCGAAGGGCTGACGCAGATCGCCCGCAATGTGCATCGCCGCGCCGCCGTGCTCGCGAGCGGCTTGCGCAAGCTCGGCTTCGCGCCTGATAGCGAAAACTTCTTCGACACGATCAGCGTCGATGCCGGCGCCAAGCGCGCCGAGATCGTCGCGCGCGCGGCGGCCGAGAAGATCAATCTCGGCGTCGGCGCCACCAGCTTGCGCATCGCGCTCGACGAGACCACGACGCCCGCGACGGTCGAAGCGGTCTGGCGCGCCTTCGGCGGCAAGCTGGCCTATGCCGAGTTAGAGGCGACCACGCGCGAGGCGCTGCCGGAGGCGCTGAAGCGCGCGACCTCATTCCTCACCCATCCCGTCTTCCACGCGCATCGCTCGGAGACCGAGATGCTGCGCTACATGCGCAAGCTCAGTGACCGCGACCTCGCGCTCGATCGTGCGATGATCCCGCTGGGATCCTGCACCATGAAGCTGAACGCGACCACCGAGATGATGCCCCTGACCTGGCCGGAGTTCGGCTCGCTGCATCCGTTCGTCCCGCGCGAGCAGGCGGCCGGCTATCATGCGCTGTTCGCGCGGCTGGAAAAATGGCTGTGCGACATCACCGGCTATGACGCCATCTCGCTGCAGCCGAATTCGGGCGCGCAGGGCGAATATGCGGGACTTCTTGCCATTCGTGGCTACCATGCCGCGCGCGGCGAAAGCCATCGCAAGATCTGCCTGATCCCCTCCTCCGCCCACGGCACCAATCCGGCCTCGGCCGCGATGGTCGGCATGGACGTGGTGGTGGTCGCCTGCGAGAAGAACGGCGACGTCGACGTCAATGATCTCCGCGCAAAGGCCGAGAAGCATTCCAATGATCTCGCTGCGGTCATGATCACCTATCCCTCGACGCACGGCGTGTTCGAGGAGCACATCCGCGAGATCTGCGACATCGTGCACGGCCATGGCGGCCAGGTGTATCTGGACGGCGCCAACCTCAACGCGCAGGTCGGCCTTAGCAGGCCCGGCGATTACGGCGCCGATGTCAGCCATCTCAATCTGCACAAGACCTTCTGCATCCCGCATGGCGGCGGCGGCCCCGGCATGGGCCCGATCGGCGTGAAGGCGCATCTGGCGCCGTTCCTGCCGGGTCATCCGGCGACCCAAGGCGACGCACCGGTCGGCCCGGTCTCGGCCGCGCCGTTCGGTTCGGCCTCGATCCTCACCATCTCCTACATCTACATCCTGATGATGGGCGGTGAAGGCCTGAAGCGCGCCACCGAGATCGCGATCCTCAACGCCAACTACATCGCAGCGCGGCTCGATCCCCACTTCCCGGTGCTCTACAAGAATGCGAAGGGCCGCGTCGCGCATGAGTGCATCGTCGATCCCCGTCCGCTGAAGAATACGAGCGGCGTCACTGTCGACGACATCGCCAAGCGCCTGATCGACTACGGCTTCCACGCGCCGACCATGAGCTTCCCGGTGCCGGGCACGCTGATGATCGAGCCGACCGAATCGGAATCCCAGGCCGAGCTGGATCGTTTTTGTGATGCCATGATCGCGATCCGGAAAGAAATCGCCGAAGTCGAGGCCGGCCGCTTCAAGATCGAGGCGTCACCGCTGCGCCATGCTCCGCACACCGTGCACGACATCGCCGATGATGATTGGAAGCGCGCCTATACCCGCAGCGAGGGCTGCTTCCCCGCGGGCACCTCGCGCACCGACAAATACTGGAGCCCGGTGGGGCGCGTCGACAACGTCTATGGCGACCGCAACCTGGTGTGCTCCTGCCCGCCGGTGAGCGATTACGCGGAGGCGGCAGAGTAAGACGCGACGGAGGTCTCGTAGGGTGGGCAAAGCGAAGCGTGCCCACCGCCTGCATGATGTGAAAGATCGTGGGCACGGCGCTTACGCGCCTTTGCCCACCCTACGGCTCCTGACCTAAGGCGCGATCAACGAGCGACTCTCCGCCTCCCACCGCCAGAGCTGCTCATTGGTCAGCAACGCACCGCCCCACCAGCGCCGAATCGGATTGTGACGGCGAAAATCCTCCCAACCATCCAGAACCGCTTTGCCAAACTCCGTCAGCGACAGCCGGCTCCGGCGAAAGGCGGCGTTGCGACCGCGCGTTGTCCGGATCGAGTGTCGCCAGCTTGCCGTCCAGACCCGCAACCGCTGGCGCAGGGCCGAATGCGAGCCCTTCGAGCAGCGCGCCCAACTCCCACGGATCGAACACACGAGCCTCAGAGGTGCCTGACCGAAACAGCTCATCGGTGCGACTGCGTCCGCTTGCCATGAGTTCGAGAAGCCGCGTCTCGGTCGCCCCGGCGACGGCAGTTCTGAGAGCAGGTCTTCCATGGCCGGTTTCAGGAAAGACAGCTTGCCGAGCGGCCTATCGAGCAGCCCAACGCAGAGCTCGGGCGTCGGCGCGCGATAGGCCTCCCACGCGAGGGTCGCGCTTTCAAGATCGCTTTCCGCGATATCGAACTGCTTCACGTCACGATGGCGAAGCTCTGAGGGATCTGCTCCGCGCAGATCGAAATCGACGAGTCGTAGTCTCAGACTCTCAGTAAGTGACGGCTCGAAACGCAGGTAATTGAGGATCCAGATCAGCTGCAATTGACTGTTGGGTTCGGGGTCGAACCACAGTTCAATGAGATCGACCCCGTAATTCTTGCAGACCCAGAGCAGGGCACCGGCTCGATCCTGGCGCCTGATGAGGGGCGACTGACGCACGGGGACGCAATCCGACCAGTGCATTTGGTCGACCCACGTCCTGGACTCCCGCCAGCCGAGATAGCGGATGAGGTGGTCAGCCGTCGGAAGTGGCCCCGAAACGAAGCGATAGATGAACGGGATGACCATGTCGGCGCGATCGGCGAGGGCAAGACCGACGCCCGCCGAACTGGTCAGGATCACACGCTTCATCGTCGGCGCACCTCACCCTTACGCAAAACGAAACGGGCACTGACGACGTCGGCAACTCAACGTCTTCAGCGCCCGCTCCTCGCGAAAAACTTTCGCGTTAGGTCTTACTCGTCCGCCGGCTCCTCGCCGTCGGCGTCGCGCTCCGGCGTGCCGGCGAGAATTTGCTCGGCGATCAGGCCGGAGTTCTGGCGGATCGAGGTCTCGATCTTGGCGGTGATGTCGGGGTTGGCCTTCAGGAACGCTTTCGAGTTCTCGCGGCCCTGGCCGAGACGCTGGCTGTCATAGGAGAACCAGGCGCCTGACTTCTCGACGATGCCGGCCTTGACGCCGAGATCGAGGATCTCCCCCATCTTGGAGACGCCCTCGCCGTACATGATGTCGAACTCGACCTGCTTGAAGGGCGGCGCCAGCTTGTTCTTGACGACCTTGACGCGCGTGGTGTTGCCGACAACTTCGTCGCGCTCCTTGATCGCGCCGATGCGGCGGATGTCGAGGCGGACCGAGGCATAGAACTTCAGCGCGTTGCCGCCGGTGGTGGTTTCCGGCGAGCCGTACATCACACCGATCTTCATGCGGATCTGGTTGATGAAGATCACCATGGTGTTGGACTTGTTGATGGAGGCCGTCAGCTTGCGCAGCGCCTGGCTCATCAGGCGGGCCTGCAGACCCGGCAGCGCATCGCCCATCTCGCCCTCGAGCTCGGCCTTCGGCACCAGCGCCGCGACCGAATCGATCACCAGCACGTCCACCGCACCCGACCGCACCAGCGTGTCGCAGATCTCCAGCGCCTGCTCACCGGTGTCGGGCTGCGAGATCAGGAGCTCGTCGATGTTGACGCCCAGCTTCCTCGCATAGACCGGGTCGAGCGCGTGCTCGGCGTCGATGAAGGCGCAGATGCCGCCCTTCTTCTGCGCTTCGGCCACCGTATGCAGCGCCAGCGTGGTTTTTCCTGAGGATTCCGGCCCGTAGATCTCGACGATGCGCCCCTTCGGCAGGCCGCCGATGCCGAGCGCGATATCGAGCCCGAGCGAGCCTGACGACACCGCCTCGATGTCCATGGACCGGTCGTTCTTGCCGAGCTTCATCACCGAGCCCTTGCCGAACTGGCGCTCGATCTGAGAGAGCGCGGCGGCCAGAGCTTTACTCTTGTCCATGGAAGATCCTTCGACGATACGCAGGGCAGTGGCGGACATTGGGTCGTGCTCCTTATGGCGAGGATTCGCGTGAGGGACAAACGATTGGCGAGGCGGCTCGTCGATAAAAGCAACGTACCCTATTTGTTCTAGGTTCGCAATATGTTCTTTTGCGGATTTGAGGCTTTGTCCGTGAGCATCGCCACGTCCCCCTCCCCATTCGCGTTGTGCACACAACTGGACAGACGCGGCTCCCGTTAATGGTCCTCAATGGGCCATCACCGCCCCAACCGTGGCCACTATCGGTGACGAGAACGCCGATTGCGCTCCCGCCTTCATCGCATGAAAAGGAGCGCGCCATGCTCAAGCGGCGACGTTTCAAGCAGCAGTTGACCCTTCAAGACCGGCTCTCCGCATGGGTGAAGCAGGTCCAGGAAGAGGCCGCCAGGCTTCCGCCCGGGCCCGAGCGGGACGCCCTGCTCAAGAAGGCCCGCCAGGCCGATGTCGCCAATCATCTGCACGACTGGGTCATATCCCCCGGGCTGCAACCGCCGAAATAGCAGGGCTGTCGCAACGTCATTCCCCGGCCGAAGCTGACGCTCATCAAAGACGCAGCCGCCGGCCGCCGTCAGAATTCCGCAATCCTGCGGCACCGAACCTTTTCGCGGTCTCGGGCCTTCTCCAGGATGGGACCGCAACTCTGGGGACCTCAGTCATGACGGACACCACGAACCGCGATACGATCAGGCGCAATCCCCTGCTGGAGGCGGCGCATGAGGAGCTGATGAAGTTCGAGCGCCAGGAAAACGAATTCCGCAAGAAGGACCGCCAAGAGCGCGCCGCCGAGCTCCACCTTCCCCTGAATGAAATCAAGATCCACTAGACCCAACCGGGGGCTTCCGAAGCTGACAAGAGCGCCGGCGATACGGCTGGCGGCGGCCCTTTTGATGACCTTGCAGGAGGTGGCGGCGGGAGGCGGTCGCCCTATCACCGCAAGCGCGTTGACGGCATCCAAACACCAAGTTTAAGCCATTGAAAGCACAACGGAACTTCCATGCAGCCTACTGTGCATGGGGTTGTTTTCCAATTTTGCGGCATGCCCTGTACCCCGTTCATCCAGGGAAAGGCTGCCGCTCGCGTGCCTGTCCTTAAAGCAGCGCCAGCAGCACGAGGCCGATCACCAGCACCACGAAGCCAGCCGCTGTCGCGGCGGCGAATGACCGCTCTACGTTATCCATGATGCCACCCCGTGGTCGGCGTGCCACGTTTCCCCCATGGCTGCGCCGAACGCTGTGGAATCTTGCCGACCGGTGTGTCCGCAGTTGTGCGAACGGATGTCGAAATTGGGACCGGTGCGGGGCCAGTCTGCGGCCTCGGCGTTGAGTCCGGAAATCTGACGCCTGTCAGGCTGCCGTAAGCGGAGCCGGCTAGGATGATGCCGCTATGGTGTTGCAGCCCAGCACCTCAGCCTCCAATAACTTTTTGCCCCGTCTGGCTCTCCCCAGGCGGGGCTTTTTCATGCCTGCCGGGCGGTTCGCGGGTCCCGCTCCTCCTGCGTCAGGAGCAGCGAGAAGGCGCGGATCGCGGGCGCAGCCAGCAGCACGATCGGCAACATCGCGGCCCATGCGATCAGCCACGACACCATCCAGTGCCCGACGAAGCTCATCGCGCTGCCTGCGGGCAAGCTGGCGATCCCCGCCGCGATCAGCGAGGTCAGCCCGGACTGGATGATGCCGAAGACGAAATGACTGTAGCGGCGGGGAATGCCCAGCATGACGGCCCTTGCTGTTTTTGCCATCGCCAGACCAAGCAAGGCATATGCCGCCGCTTGCAGGGAAATCGGTAACCCCCTCGGCGGGCCCCCGCGGCCCGTCCGATCGGCGTACCGACGCAGCCGGGTGCAGCCCAGGAACTTTGTTCATGGTCGGAGAACCACGGGTATGCGACAGCCTCACTGTCTCACGGACCGGCGTCTTTCGAGAGCCGGCTTCGCCTGTTTCGGGGCAGGCGCGCTTTCGAGATACCCCCGAACTATCTAGGGCTTACCGACAAAATTTGCTTGTCTCCGGAATATTGGCACGCCGAACATGTTTGCAGTCATGGAGAGTGAATCGTGGGAGGTCGCCATGAATCACAGGGGCATCGAGTTCACCGTCGCCAAGACGGCGATTCCCGGAATCTGGCAGTGGCAGTTCCGCATTGGCGAGCAGGTCAAGACCGGCAAGACCGAGACGAAAATCGACCTGTTGGCGATCCGGCGCGTGCAGCTGCGTATCGACCGTGAGCTGAAGCGATCGGCCGGGCGGCGTGAACCGGCCGGATGAAAGTCGGCATCGGATGGCGCCTTCTGCGCCCGCTGCACCACGGCTGGCGGTTGCGGCGGAACATCATCCGTAGCCGCCCGGAATTGATCTGACGGTCGTTTGGGATTGGACTGCGCGCGCCCATGGCCTTGGGGGCGAGGCCATCACGCGCGCGATCGGTGCCAGCTATGCCGTTGTATTTCTTTCGGATCCGGAATGGAAGTTACTCCGGCTGCGCCGATCAGGCGACGGAATTTGCCGATCGCAATTCGGCCTGGAAAGAGATGACCAATGTCTGCGCCGACATGACCGCAGGCATTGCCCGCAAGCTCCAGGAAAATTCCGAATGGCACATGGAGCTGCTGGACGAGACCAAGGAGCCCGTGTTCCGGATCCGCATCGTTGCCGAAACCCTCGACTAGCAAGCTCTCCGGATCAAGCTTTAGATTGTTGTTTGAGCATGATCTTTTCGGAAAACCGCTGAGCACTTTTCCGGATCATGCTCTAGTCCGCGCTGGGCAGCCGCCGCATGGTGAATTCGATATCGCCGCCGGGCAGCTCGCGCCAGCTCTCGACAACGCTCATATAGCCGGCCTTGGGGTAGCGGGCGAAGAAGGCCTGCGCCCTTTCCCGCGCCGCCGCGCGCGGCAGCGTGAAGGTCTCGCGCAGATAGCCGTCCCGAACCGCTTGGCCCGGCTTGCCGGCGATCTTGCGCCGGTGCGCCATCCGCTCGGCGAGATCCCGCGGACGGTCGGCCATGTCCTCCTCCTCTACGCACTACGCTCAGCCCAATGTAGGGCGTGAGCCGGGTGAAGAGGAGTCCCGTCCGAAAAGCGTTGCACCGCCTCCCGAACGGAACTGGGTCAGTTGGCGGCCGTGCCGCTCGTCAGTTGGCGGCCGTGCCGCTCTTGGACTTCTTCGGCGCGCTGGTTGCGGCCGAGGCCTTCGGCGCCGCCGGCTGCTTCGGCGGATCGGAGCGCATGCCGCCCCAGGGATCGTTGGAGGTCTTGGAATCCGGGATCTTCTTCAGCGTTTCCTTGTAGGCCTTGTCACGCTCGGCTTCCGCGGCCTTTTCCTCGGGGGTCTTGCTCGGGGCGTCCTGCAGCAAATTCAGATTGGGCATTTGCGCATAGGCAGGTCCCGCCAGCACGGCCAGCACCGCGGCCAAACGGAAAAGCTTCATCGTCTACTCCTTGATCATCCATGGAGGCACGGATCGCCCGTGCCTGGTCATCCTTGTCGCGGCCGGTCGCGACCGCCGAGGCCGTCCGGGCCCGCTAGAGCCGATCCGATCTGCACGATTTCGGCGCGTGCAGCCAGTCGTCCCAGATCGGACCGCATTTGGTGCAGCCGCTCAGCGCCAGGCCGAGCGCGGCCATGCAAAAGACGAGGACACACCGACGCAACATCATCCACCCATACCCCGAGCAAGCCATCATATCGGGCCAAGTCAGGCATTTTCAAGCCGACGGGACCGGCGCCAGACCGGGTGACTTTGCCGCGCCGATGCGCGCACAATGGGCCGAAACATCCGGCAATACAGGAGAGCGCGCCAGCAATGCAAATGCAGCCAGACACCGAATTCGGCCTCTCCGACGCCAGACGCATCCTCGGCGAGGTTTTTGCGCCCTGGGTCCAGGATCTCAATCTCGCCGTCGAGCGCCTCGAGCACGTGCAGCCGGCGGATGCGCCGGACTGGCAGCCGGGCGCGCTGCTGCGCATGCCGTTCTCGGAGCGGCTGTGCCGGAACGGCGGCGTGGTCTGCGGCCAGGCCCTGATGGCGCTCGCCGACACCGCGATGGTGATCGCGATCCTGGCTGCCAATCGCGGCTACCGCCCGATGACCACGGTCGACCAAACCACGCATTTCATGCGCGCAGTGTCCTCGTCGGACGTGCTGGCGGACGCGCGCGTGGTGCGGCTCGGGCGCACCATGAGCTTTGGCCGCGTCACGCTGCTCTCGGCCGCCGACAACAAGCCGGTCGCGATGGTATCGAGCGCGTTCGCGATGCTGCCGGGCTGAGCAGCATCTCAAAAGAAGAGAGCCGCGTGGGCGTAAAGCGCACCGCGGCTCTCCATCACGATCGTGTCGAAGCAAGAGACCGAAGCGCGATTGCATCCTCGCTTCGGTCCGCACGCTTCATGACTTGCCGGGATTATTTTCCGAGCACTTCGTCGGCCGCGGTGACGATGCTGGCTGTCGGATTCTTTCCGCAATAAGCACCGAACTTCTTGGCGTTCTCGATGAACACGTCGGTGTCGATGATCGCGTTGTCCTCGTCGCCCTTGTACCAGCCGTCCATCCAGGTCAGCACGACCTGGATATTGTCTTCGCCGCTCTCGAGGAACTGCTTGCAGCTCATGGTCGAGAGGTCCCACTTGACGGCGTGGGCGGGCATCGACGACAGCGAGAACGCGGCGGCGAGCAAAATCGAAAGCGTGGTCTTCATCAGTATCTCCATTGGCGCGTAGCGCCACAAAAGAAAAGCGTGTGAGGAAAGTCGGCGGAGAGACTCTCCGCGTCAACGTCGTAAACGAAGTCTGAAGCGCTGTGCAAGTAGCGCCAGTATTGAGTTTAGTTCAACGTAATTTCTATGCACTACTTCACAATCAACATGATGGACCAATGCGGATGATCGAGAAGCGTGAAGCGCAGCGGTACCGTGTTTTCAAGGGTGGAACGATCACCTTTGAAAGCAGCGGCATTCCCTGCACTGTGCGAAACATGTCAGCGGGCGGCGCGGCGATCGACCTCGACACCCCCGTCACATTGCCGCAATCGTTCACGCTATCGATCGCGCGCGACGATTTCGTCCGGAATTGTCGCACAGTTTGGCGCAGTGACAAGCGCGTCGGCCTCGCCTTCGTGCAATAGCGCGCGCGATGTGAACGAACGTTCGCATCGCATCCACAACACGATTATGATTGCGTGATACGACGACGGCGACGCCAGCGCAGGCTTGCGATCACGAGCGCGGCGATCCCGATTCCGATCACTGCGGATGCCCCAAAAAATCGTCCACCGGGACGATCGATGGTGCGCGACCACAATGTCGGCGCCTCGCCCGGCCGCGCCAGGCGGAACGCAACCACGCTGTCGCCGATCGAGGTGCCAGCTTCGGAGTGGCCGCCGGCGCCGATCGCGACATATTGCTCGCCCTTCCACAGATAGGTCATGGGATTGGCGACGCCGGGCACCGGCAGCCGTCCCTGCCACAACTCCTTGCCGCTTCGCGCATCGAAGGCGCGCAGATAAGCATCCATCGCGCCGGTGAAGACGAGACCGCCCGCCGTGACCGCCAGTCCGTTGACGAGAGGCGCACCCCAGGGCAGCGGCGCGCCGAGCGGCGCCAGATCTTCGGTGGTGCCGACCGTCGAGCGCCAGAGGATCTTGCCGGCCTTCAGATCGACCGCAACCATCTCGCCCCAGGGCGGCTTGTTGCAGAGCAGACCGAGCGGCGACATCATCACCGCGCGCGACATCGCAAACGGCGCGCCGCGCTGCTGGCCGAAATCATGACCCGGCGGCGGATTGAATCCGGCGGCCTCCGCGCGCGGGATCAGCCTGATGAGATGAACGGCGCGCCCGGTGTTGGCGTAGAGAATCTGCCGGACCGGATCGAAGGCCGCGCTGCCCCAGTTCACGCCGCCGCCGGTGAAGGGAAACTCCAGCGTGCCCCGCACGGAAGGCGGCGTGAACAGACCCTCGTTGCGCGCCTCCGTGAACTGGCGCTCGCAGGACGAGCGGCGCAGTTCCGGCAACGGCGAGAGCGCGTCGTCGGTCGAGATCGTCTGCGACGTCAGCGCCGGCACATGCGTCGGAAACGGCTGCGTCGGCGACAACGCCTCCCCGTCCGCGCCGCCCTGCGGCACCGCGCGTTCTTCCACCGGCCAGACCGGCTTGCCGGTATCGCGGTCGAGCACGAAGACAAAACCCTGCTTGGTCGGCTGGATCACGACGTCGCGCTGGCCGTCACCGGCATCGAGGCGCGCGAGCGTCGGCTGCGCCGCCAGATCGTAATCCCAGACGTCGTGATGCACGGTCTGGAATGCCCATGCGAGCTCGCCGGTCTCGATACGCAAAGCGACCACCGAATTGGCGTGTTCGTTGTTGCCCGGCCGCTTGCCGCCCCAGAAATCCGGCGACGGCGAGGACGTCGGCAGGAACACCAGGCCGCGCGCCGCGTCGACCGACATCGGCGCCCAGACGTTGGCGTGCCCGGCTTCGATGCCGTCACGCTTGAGCGGCTCGAAGGTCCAGCGCGCCCGGCCGCTGCGCGCGTCGAACGCACGTACGACGCCGCTCGGCGCATCGACGCGTCGGTTGTCGGAGATCGAGGAGCCGACCACGACGACACCCCGGCCAACGGCGGGCGGCGAGGTGATCTGGAACTCGCCGGGCCATTCCAGGGCCATGCCGATATCGAGGTTCACCTCGCCGCCATTGCCGAAACCGGCACAGGGAATTCCCGTCTTCGCGTCCAGCGCGATCAGGCGGACGTCGTTCGTGCCCATGAAGATGCGCGATCGGCAGGCGGCATTCGCGGGCGCCTCATCGTCGGTCCAGTGGGTGACGCCGCGGCAGACGTAACGATTGGCGGGACGCTGATTGGTCGCGATCTTCGGATCGTAACGCCATTTCTGCGCGCCTGTGCCGGGATCGAGCGCAATCACCTCGTTGAAGGGCGAGCAGAAGATCAGGCTGTCCTCGACGAACAGCGGCGTTGCCTGGAATTTGGTTCGCCGCATCACCTCCGGCGGACGCACCGCAAGATCGCCGGTGCGGAATTCGAAGGCCCGAACCAGATTGCCGACATTGTCGGGCGTGATCTGTTGCAGTGGCGAGAAGCGCGAGCCGCCGGCATCGCCGCCCCAACTCTCCCAGGCCGCGCTTGGCCGCACGGCAATCAGCAGCAGCGCAACGAGCCCGATCGGAATTCGCAGGCTGCTCCGCAACGCTTCCCTCGCTCTATTTCGGCTTCTTGGCGGGCTCACTCGGCCGGACCCCGCCCCAAGGGTCGTACTTGTCCTTGGGCTCGGGAATGCGCTCGAGCGCGGCCTTGTAGGCTTTCTCGTCGACCTTGGGCTTGTTGTCCGCCGGTTTGGCTCCGTCATTGGGTGGCCGCCGGCCCTGCGCCTGCGCCGAGGCAACCGTCAGCGCCATGAGCGCAGCCGCGATGACCAAAATCCTCATTGGTGCAATCCCCCTCGTCTGGGGTACAAACTTAGCCTGCAATTCCGGAATATGAAATGCCGCGAGTTCCAAGGATTCCATCAAGGCTTCCATAAAGACTTCAGCAAATCTTGATCGCCGGGGACTTCGCCGGATCGCATTCCTGCCTATCTGTTGGCCCGCAGGGGACCTTCACGGATGTTGCGGATCATTGCTCATGCGGCGCTGCTCGCCGGCGCGCTCGCGCTCGGCGCCTGCGGCGTTGCCGACAGCCGCGCCCCAGTGCCGGAATTCATGCGCATGAAGGAAACCGAGCAGCCGCCGCCCGAAGCGCCTCCCGACGTCAAGCGCCTGGTGCGCGAGCAGATCGACGACGTCTTCCTCGCCACCTCCTATCCGCGCGAGGTGCACGTCGCTTCGCCCCATCGCGAGGTGCGAGGGCCCGGCTGGACCGCCTGCGTCCGCGCCCAGCTCACCTCCGCGACCGGCACCTCGCTCGGCGCCCAGACCTACATCGTAACGATATCAGGCGGAAAGGTGGTCGACCGCCGCCGGGCGGAAGCGGACGATATCTGCGGAACAGAGACCTACGAGCCGATCTAGCAGCGAATCCGCGCAACAAAGCTCCGGTTCCGGGAAAAACCAGCATCGCAATCGGGAACGATCGCCGCCTCCCCTTCTTGTTACCGCCGAGGGCAGTTTCGGTGGAGGACAGGATGAAGACGTTTACGATTGCGCTTTTGGCGGGCGTCGGTGCTTTGGCGGCGGCGTCGAGTGCGAAGGCTTCCGATATCTACACGAGCAGCGAGTACACCAATTCGGATCTCGTCCAGCAGGTCCGGCTTGTCTGCGACGACGCCGGCCGCTGCTATCGTACGCGCGGTGGTTCGCGCGTGATCGTGCGCGATTCCTACAATTCCATGCCGCGCGATCGCTATTATGAGCGACGCACCTATCGCGACTGGGATGACGGGCCGCGCGGCGGCGTCGGCATTCGCGCGCCCGGCGTCAGCGTGGGCGTCGGTGTCGGCGACCGCTGGTAGTTGCTAGATCCAGCATGGGCGGGACCGGGCGAGACAATCGCCCGGTCCCGTCACGTGATTGAATCGGATCAGGCGGCGACGGATTGCTGCTGGAACTGCTCGTAGGCCGCGATCGCGTCCGCCGCGTACATCAGCGACGGTCCGCCGCCCATGTAAACGGCCATGCCGAGCGTCTCCTCGACCTCCTGACGCGTCGCGCCGAGCTTGACGAGGGCTTCGGTGTGAAAGCCGATGCAGCCGTCACAACGCGCGGCGACACCGAGCGCCAGCGCCATCAGCTCCTTGGTCTTCTTGTCCAGCGCGCCGTCCCGCGTGGCGGCCTGGGCGAGTGCGGAAAATCCCTTCATCGTCTCGGGAATGTCGCTCCGCAGCTTGCGCATATTGGCGGAGATTTGCCTGACGATGTCGGGATAGTTCTTGTCCATGGTCTTTACTCTCTGCAGTGACTTCAGGTTTCGAGCGGATCGGCCGGCGCGACGAAGCGCGTCAGCGACGGCAGGTGAGCGACAAAGCGTGCCAGCACCATGCCGGCACACATCGCCGCGACGAAGATGAAGGCCGAAGAAGACCCGAACCCGAGCGCGGTCAGCGCCGGCCCCGGACAGAAGCCGGCCAGTCCCCAGCCGATACCGAAGATCGCCGGGCCTGCGACGATTCTGAGATCGATATCGTTTCGCGTCGGGAGGAAAAATCGTTCGGCAAAGAACGGACGCGCGCGCCGCAGGACGCGATTGAAGCCGATGAAGGTCACGGCCACCGCGCCGGCCATCACGAAGGCAAGGCTCGCATCCCACGTCCCCGCCGGAATGCCGCCGACGTCGAGGAAGTTCAGAACCTTCGCCGGGTCGGACATTCCGGAGACGATCAGGCCGAGACCGAAGACCAGGCCGATCACGAATTGAACGAGAATGGCCATCGGCGTCAGCTCCAATGCCGCATCACGAAGACGGTCGCCATGCCGGCTGCCATGAAGGTCACGGTCGCGACCAGCGAACGCGTGGAGAGCCGCGACAGGCCGCAGACGCCGTGGCCCGAGGTGCAGCCGCTGCCCCACACCGAGCCAAAGCCGGTGAGCAGGCCGCCGACAACCAGGATTGCCGTGCCCGCCTCGATCGTCTGCGACGGCAGGCTTCCGGTGGCGAGCCGCACCAGCACGGGTGCGGCGACAAGACCGGCGACGAAGGCCAGCCGTCCGGCGAACTCGCCGTCCTCATAGGGCGGAAACAACCTTGCCGCGATGCCGCTGACGCCGGCGACCCGTCCCTTCGCCCACATCAGCAGAACGGCGGACAGGCCGATCAGCGCGCCGCCCACGAGCGAAGCCATTGGCGTGAAAGACGTTGCAACCATTCGACCCTCCGGACCGAGAGTGCCCTTCACGGGCGGCGATACCTTTATTTCAGTTGTTTCTTATTTTCGAATATACTAATATACTAGCCGACCATGAATCGCAAGCCCCGCAATCAGGAATTGCTCGCTCTGGAGGAGAAGGCCGAAGAGGCCTCCCGCCTCCTCACCGCTATGGGCAATCCCAAGCGCCTGCTGGTTCTCTGCAACATGCTGGACGGCGAAAAGTCCGTCGGCGAACTCGCCGAGATCGCTGGCCTGTCCTCGGCGGCGCTATCGCAGCATCTCGGCAAGATGCGCGCATTGAGCCTGGTCAAACCCAGGCGGGACGGCCAGACGATATACTACAGCATCGCGAGCCGGGAAGTCCGCGCGGTGCTGGAGACGCTGTACCGCCTCTTCTGCGCACCCTAGGACTTCGCCGGCGCAAACGCGGGAGCGCGGCATGACCGACGACACCTTCATCGAAGGACCTCTCTACGAGAAGCGCAGGAAGGTCTATCCTCAATCGGTCCACGGCCCGTTCCGCCGCATCAAATGGGCGATCCTGTGCGTCACGCTCGGGATCTATTATCTCTTGCCGTTCATGCGCTGGAATCGCGGACCCGGCCTGCCCGACCAGGCCGTGCTGATCGACTTGCCGCATCGCCGCTTCTATTTCTTCTTCATCGAGCTGTGGCCGCAGGAGGTGTATTACTTCACCGGTCTGCTCATCATCGCGGCGATGGCCCTGTTCCTGATGAATGCAGTCGCGGGGCGACTGTGGTGCGGCTATTTGTGCCCGCAGACGGTGTGGACCGACCTGTTCTACGCCGTCGAGCGCTGGGTCGAAGGCGACCGGCGCGAGCGCATGCAGGGCGACAAGCGCTACTGGACGTTCGACCACATCCGGAAGGTGGCGCTGAAGCACTTCCTCTGGATCATGATCGCCTGGTGGACCGGCGGCGCCTGGGTGCTGTATTTCGACGACGCGCCGACGCTGGTGAAGGAGCTCGCCACCTTCCAGGCCCCGTTCATCGCCTATCTCTGGATCGGCATCCTGACCGCGACGACCTATGTCTTTGCCGGCCACGCCCGCGAGCAGATGTGCATCTACATGTGCCCGTGGCCGCGCATCCAGGCGGCTTTGACCGACGAATGGGCGCTCAACGTCACCTATCGCCGCGACCGCGGAGAGCCGCGCATGTCGGTGAAGAAGGCGGAAGCTGCCCGCGCCCATGGCGATTTCGCCGGCGATTGCGTCGACTGCCACCAATGCATCAACGTCTGCCCGACTGGCGTCGACATCCGCCACGGCATCCAGCTCGGCTGCATCCAGTGCGGCCTCTGCATCGATGCCTGCGATAACGTCATGCGCGAGATCGGCCGGCCCAAGGGCCTGATCGGCTACGACACCGACATCAACATGCAGCGTCGGCGCGACGGCAAGCCGCCGATCTATCGCATCGTCCGCGCGCGCACGCTGATCTATACCGCAGCCATTGCCATCGTCGGCACCATCATGGTCTACACCCTCGCCACGCGCGCGACCATGGACGTCAACGTGCTGCACGAGCGCAATCCGCTGTTCGTTCAGCTCTCTGACGGCGGGGTCCGCAACGATTACACCGTGCGCATTCTCAACAAGGGCGCACAGCGATCGTTTGCGATCGAGGTCTCCGGACTGCCCGGCGCGAACATCCGGGTCGCAGGCGTTGAAGTCGCTCCGGATGGCAAGCCCGTCGTAGAAGTCGGGCAGGACCAGACCCGCGAGGTCAGGCTGTCGGTGCAGGTCGGGCCTGCCGATCTGCCGAAGAGCTCGCGCGATGTCGAGGTCACGATCACCGATACCGCCAGCGGCGGACGGGCGAGCGCCCGTGATCACTTCCTGCCCGGCGACAAATAGGGATCTGCGTTGAGCATCCGGCACCGGATGCTCAACGAGACGTTAACATTACCGGTCGAATTGGAGCCGCGTCCCAACGGTATTTTCCAATCTTTGGGCTAAGCATGGCCACGTGACGCGGCATTTGCCCGCGTGAACGGGACGAGGGGACGTGGTCGACATCGCGCAGCAGGCAGCGATCCATGCGGCATCGAGAAAGGATGCCATGGCGGCGCGCGTCCCGCTTACAGCGATCGACCCCGGCCAATGGCGCGCGCTCGCGCAGCAGGCGGTCGAGCCGAACGGATATTACCTGCCCGCCTGGGAGCTCGCCGTCAGCGCCACCGCGCGCGGCCGCACCGCAGCTTCGGCATTGCCCGCTTTCGACGGCGCGTCGACCCGGCTGATCGGGCTGATGCCGGTGATCTCGCTGTGGCGCGCCCTGAAGATTCCCCTGCCCGCGCTGGTGAGCGCGCATCCCTACGGCACCCTGTGCAGTCCGCTGATCGACCGCGACGCCCCGATCGAGGCGGCGACGCAACTGTTGCGGCGGGCGCGCGAGGCCGGCGCGCATGCGCTCGTGCTCAACGACGTCGCGCTCGACGGCGCTGCGATGACTGCGCTTAAGCAGGTCCTGACCCGCGACGGCCTGAAGCCGCGCGTGCTTTCCTCCTACATCCGCGCCAGCCTCGATGCGACGCAGGATGACGAAACGCTACTGCGCGACGCACTCGGCACCAAGAAGCTCAAGGAGCTGCGCCGACAAAGCCATCGCCTCGAAGAGCACGGCCCTGTTACGTTCGACGTCGCACGCCGGCCTGACGAGATCGGGCCCGCACTCGAAACATTCCTGCAGCTCGAAGCCAGCGGCTGGAAAGGCAAGCGCGGCACCGCGCTGGTGCAGCATGTCGGCGATGCGACCTTCATTCGCCGCGCGGTGCCGGCGCTGGCGGAGACCGCGCAGTGCGAAATCATCACGCTTCGCGCCGGGACGACCCCGGTCGCCGCCGGCATCGTGCTGCGCCATCAGGACCGCGCTTTCTTCTTCAAGCTCGGCATTGACGAACGCTTTGCGAAATATTCGCCGGGCGTGCAGCTCACAATCGAGCTCACCCGCCATCTCTGCGCCGATCCCGCCATCGCAAGCGCGGATTCCACCGCGAGCGCCGATCACCCCATGATCAACCCGATCTGGCGCGGGCGTTTTGCAGTCGGCGACGTGCTGATCCCGCTGCGGCGGCACGATCCGGTCGTGGCCCTGATTCACGCAGCACTGGCCGGACTCAATGCCGCGCACGAGGGCGCGCGACACGTGGTCCGCCGGCTCCGCAAATCAGCGAAAGCTACTCCGCCGCCTGCGCGTTGATCTCCTCCGAGACCTGGCGGATGGCGCGCGCGAGCAGGGTCGGGTCCTGCGCACCGGAGACGGCGTATTTCTGCGCGAACACGTAGGTCGGCACGCCGGAGATGCCCTTCTCGGCGGCCTCCTGCGCATCGGCCGAGACGCGCGCGACGTCTTCGTCGGTGGCAAGGCGCCGGCGCACGTCCTCGGCGTCGAGGCCGATATCGGCGGCCGCCTGCACCAGCACGTTCACATCGGTGAGATCGCCCCCGTCGCGGAAATACAGCTCCATCAGGCGCTGCTTCATCTCGGGCGCCTTGCCGATCGCTTCCGCCCACAGGATGAGGCGATGGCAGTCGGTCGTGTTGGGCTGACGCGCGACCAGCTCGGGCTTGTAGAGGAGGCCCTCCTCGCTTGCGGCCGTAACGACGCGCCCCGCGATTCCTTTATAGGCTTCGACCGAGCCGAACTTCTGGGTGAGATAGGCCTCGCGGCTGATGCCCTCGCGCGGCACCCAGGGATTGAGGAAGAACGGGCGGAAATTGAGCTTGACGGGAACGTCCGGCACGAGCGCCAGCGCACTCTCGATCCGGTGCTTGCCGATATAGCACCAGGGGCACACCACATCGGAGACGACATCGATCTGGAGCGGTTTCAGCGTGCTCATGTCAGGCGCCTCCTTCGGGCGATCAAGGTTGGCCCAAAGATAAGCCGAAGCCGCTCGGAGGCAAGGGTGCCAAGGGCTCTAGGTCAAGGGCTCTAGGTCATGGCTGCCGCGATCTGCTTCAGCCGCTCTGCGGTGCGCTCGTCGGCCGGGAAGAACGTCTCCAGCGCCAGCTCCGACAGGGTGATATCGACGGGCGTGCCGAACACCATGGTGGTGGAGAAGAAACTTAGTATCTCCCCGCCGTGGCGCAGCTTGAACGGGATCGCGACATTGTCGCTCGACAGCGGCCCCGCGCGCGCCGGGATGGGGTAGCTCTTGAGGTCGTTGTAGAGCTTGATCAGCTCAGGATCGGCCGTCACCTCGCATTGCCGGTGCAGACGCTCCAGAAGGTGGCCGCACCACTCCGCGAGATTGACCGTGCGCGGCGCCAACGCCTCGGGATGAAAGGCGAGCCGCAGCACGTTGAAGGGTTGGCCGAGCAGGTGCGGCGGAATGCCGTCGAGCAGCGGCGCCACCATGCGGTTGGCCGAAACCAGGTTCCAGTGCCGGTCCACCGCGAGCGCGGGATTGGGCTCATGCGCCTTCAACACGAGGTCGATCGCCTGGCGGGCTGATTTCAAGGCCGGGTCCTCCAGCTGGCGCTGCGGAAACGCCGGCGCGTAGCCGGCCGCGACCAGCAGCACGTTGCGTTCGCGCAAGGGCACGTCGAGACGCTCGGCGAGCCGCAGCACCATGTCGCGCGAGGGCGCGGCGCGGCCGGTCTCGACGAAGCTGAGATGACGCGCCGAGATTTCGGCTTCGCCCGCGAGATCGAGCTGGCTCATGCGGCGGCGCTGCCGCCATTCGCGCAAATGGTCGCCGATGTGAACCGGCTGGCCGCGGTCGGCCTGTGCCGTGGATGCATGTGCGTTCATGACCAGAAACCTAGCATGCGGATTTCGGCCCTTCCATTACCCGCGAGGTAATCGAATTGGCGCGCCGGCGCGCGCATCTTCAGTGGCGACAGGAGATGACCATGATCGCGCTGCTGCTCTACCGGACCGTCGCAGACCACCTTGTTCCCTGGGCCATGGCCTTCGCAACGCGGATGCTGGCGCGCAGCCTCAACATGCCGGAGCCGCTGGTGCATTCGACCGGCGACTATGTGCTCGCGCAGGTCACGGCCTTCGAGCACGGCGTCGGCAGGAGCCTCTGTCCGTTCCGCCTCGCCCGCCTGCTTCGCGCCTGGTGGCGCGGACGGCACTGAGTTTCACCCCCGAGCCCACCCCAACCATGGAGACCTCTGATGATCGACGCTTCCACCTTCCTGCGCCGCGCGCTGCTCGCCGATGCCATCTTCAGCGGCGTCGCCGCCCTCGGCTTCACTTTCGGCGCGAGCGCGTTCGCAGCTCTGTTCAATTTGCCGGAGGCGCTGCTGCGCGAGACCGGCCTGTTCCTGATCGCCTACGCCGCGCTGGTCGGCTGGCTGGCGTCACGCGCCTCGGTGGCGAAGGCGCTCGTGCTGCTGGTCGTGATCGGCAATGCGGCCTGGACAGTCGGCAGCATTGCGCTGCTGCTCTCGGGCGCGGTGTCGCCGAACCTTGCCGGCGCGCTCATGGTCGTGGCGCAGGCGATCGCCACCGGCGTGTTTGCCGAGCTGCAATATGTGGGATTGCGGAGAAGTGCGAGCGCGTTGGCGGCGTAAGGCCCGGCCTGGCCGCGCACCAATCGCGGCCATCGCCTGCGACTACGCCCTCGCCCGGCCGACCTTGCCGGCGAAGTGCTTGCCGTTCAGCTTCTTCTTTTTCGCCGTGCTTTTCGTGCCCGCCTTCTTGGCCTTGGCTTCCGTGCGCGCCTTCACCTTGGCGGCTTCCGCCCGCGCCTCGGCTCGCAGCTTCTTGCGCTTCTTCTCGCAAGACTCGCACTTGCAACCGATCGGCTTCAGATAGGCTTTGAAATAGTCGGTGCCGTAATCATAGTTGATCTCGTCACCCGGCTCGATGTTCCTGATGGCGCGGATGAAGACCTTGCGCTCGCGCGGCCGGACGTCGGACTCGGCGTTGGGCCGGCAGGAATGGTTGATGTAGCGGGCCAGATTCTTGCGGACCGAGCCGTCGATGGTCCAGCGGCCGTTGAGCTCGAACAGGTACTTGTTCTCGATGTCGTCCTGCTCGGGAATCCGCGAATCCAGGATCGGTCCGAAATAGCGGATGATCCGGGTGCCCTTCTTGATCGGCTTGGTGGCGAAGAGGCCGAGCCCGGTCTTGGAGCGGCCGACGCGATAGGGTTTTTGCGAGGAGATGGCTGGCATGATCAAGTAAAGGAGGACGCGAACGAGGCTGGAGGAGCCCAAGCGAAGCCGCTCTTCTAGAACGATTCCGCGCCGCTGTCAGGTCTATCCCACCCCTGTTTGAACCTTGCCCACAATGAAGACGTCTGATGGTGCGGAGTTCCCTGCGATCGAAGCCCTCATGATGAACCGCATCACCTGCACAGGCCTGGCCGTCTTGATGATCTGCATCGGCCTGCACAGCGCCGCCGCCCAAACCGTGGGCAGCACCTACACCTCGACCGCGCCCAAGGATTGCCGCCAGATCGGCAAGCCCAGCGAGCTCGACGGCAGCACGACGCGCATCTGTCCGGGCAAGGACGGCCTCCTGGTGCTGATCGCCGAGGACGATCTTCGCGAAATCGTCTCGGTCGGCCGCAATCGCAAGCAGGCGGCCGAGGAACCGGCAGCCAAGGTCTGGTTCGCACCGTTCAATTCGTCGGAGACCACGATCGAATGGCGTGCCGTGGGCGCAAAGCCGTTCGCGATCATCCAGCGCTGGCACATCGCCGACAATGCCGATCCCGACAAGCAGGGCCGGCCGAACACCAAGGCCATGCTGGTCGTGACCCGGCTCCCGCCGGGCCCGGTCTGTCACGTTGCTTATGTCGATGCGATCGCAAACCCCACCACCAACGAGCTTGCGCGCAAGGCCGCGGACGATTTCGCCCGTGGCTTCGCTTGCGGCAAGGACGAGGTGAAGATCATCGGCACGCGCGGCCGCGCCGTCGAGCTTGCGACGATGCGCTAAGGCGCGATGCGATTAGGACGAATCGTCATCGCGCTTTAGGTTGTTGTTTAAGCATGATCTTTTCGGAAAACCGCTGCGCACTTTTCCGGATCATGCTTTAGGCCTTGGCGGCCCACGACCGCTATGCGGGGTGTTTGGTGGCCACCGGCGCCATCAGCATCGCCTCCATTAGCCGCTCGGCCGTCGTTCCCTCGGGCAGACGTCCCAAGATATCCTCGAGCCGTCCGTCGAGCAGCAGCATAGTGAAGCCATGCACCATCGACCAGGCACGTGCGATCGCGGCACCCTGGCTCAGCGTCAGCGCGTCACCGCTGATCTGCTCCTGCCGCATCATGCCGATCGCATTCGCCAGCCCGGCGAAGGAGGCTTCGGCCGCCTCGTGCAGCGAGGGCCTGGAATAGTCCAGGCGCTCGGTACGGAACATGATGCTGTACATGCCGGGATGGGCTTGCGCGTAGGCGACGTAGGCCTTGGGCCGCGCCAGCGCGGCTTCGAGCGGCGTGGTGGCGGCACTGCAGGATGCCGCCATCGCCGCGTTGAACTGGCGGAAGCCGACGGCCGCGAGCTCGCTGAGCAGGCCGGTGAGATCACCGAAATGGTGGGTGGGTGCGGCATGGGAGACGCCCGCCTCCCGCGCCACCGCGCGCAAGGTGAGGCCGGCGAGTCCGTCGCGCTCCAGCACCCGTTCGGCAGCCTGCAGCAACGCCTCGCGCAAGGCACCGTGGTGATACGGCGTCTCGGACTTCGCGCTCGCCGCACCGCGCCTTGGGCGCGATGCCGCAGTCGACGTCGTCTTTCTGGGGGCACGCGCGCGTCGCGCCGTTTCGCTCTTGGTATCGGTCTTGGTGTCGATCTTGGCCATTTGCAAGCTATATGACGCAATATTGACAGTGTAAAGATTTCGCTTGACCGATGCGGCAATCGGCGCTATCCGATCTTTACGATGTAAAGATAGAGAGGGATACGCCGTGCAGCACGACGCCGTCGCCGAGCGCCGCAACAACATCGCGCCGATCCCGTTCGAAGCGGACGCGCCATTCCTGAAGATCATCGGCGAATTGCCGCGCGAGCTGAACGGCACGCTCTATCGCAACGGTCCCAATCCGCAGTTCGATTCCCCCGGCGCCCATTGGTTCGTCGGCGACGGCATGCTGCACGCGTTCCACCTCGACAATGGGCGCGCCAGCTATCGCAACCGCTGGGTCCGCACGCCGAAATGGCTCGCCGAGCACGACGCCGGCCGCGCCTTGTTCGGAGGCTTCGGCCGCAAGCTGCCCGATGCCCCTGCTGATCTCACCGACGGCGGCGTCGCCAACACCAATATCATCTTCCATGCCGGCAAGCTGCTGGCGCTGGAAGAGGCACATCTGCCGACCGAGATCGAGCCCGGCACGCTGGCGACGCGCGGCTATCACAACTACCAGGGCCGCGTCGCCGGCAGTTTTACGGCGCATCCGAAGATCGATCCCGTCACCGGCGAGCTCGTGTTCTTCGGCTACAACGCCGCGGGTCCGTTGACCCCTGCCCTGTCCTACGGCTCGATCGATGCCTCCGGCAAGGCGACCCGCTTCGAGCGGTTCGAGGCGCCCTATGCCAGCATGGTGCACGACTTCATCGTCACCGCGAACCATGTGCTGTTTCCGATCCTGCCGATCACCGGCAGCATGGAGCGCGCGATGCGCGGGCAGCCGCCCTACGCCTGGGAGCCGGACAAGGGCGCCTATGTCGGCGTGATGAAGCGGAGCGGCACCGCAAAGGACATCGTCTGGTTTCGCGGTGAAGCCTGCTACGTCTTCCACATCATGAACGCGTGGGAGGACGAGAACCGCATCATCGCCGACGTCATGCAGTTCGAGGAAGCGCCGCTGTTTCCGCATTCCGACGGCCGGCCGACCGATCCGGACAAGTCGCGCGCCCGGCACTGCCGCTGGACCTTCGATCTCTCCGGCAATACCGATCGCTTCCAGCAGACCTATCTCGACGATCTCACCGGCGAATTTCCGCGCATCGACGACCGCCACGCCGGGCTGAAGAACCGTCATGGCTGGTACGCCTGCGCCAATCCGAAACTGCCGATGTTCGGCGCGCTCTCCGGCGTCGTCCATGTCGACGGCAACGGAAGACGTCTCGGCCATTACCTGCTGCCCGCCGGCGACACCATCTCCGAGCCGGTGTTCGTCGAGCGATCGAAGGATGCGACTGAGGGCGATGGCTGGCTGCTCGCCGTGGTCTGGCGGGCGCGGGAGAACCGCAGCGACCTCGCCGTGTTCAACGCCACCGATGTCGAAGCGGGTCCCGTCGCGCTGGTGCAGCTCGGCCATCGCGTGCCGGATGGTTTTCACGGCAATTGGGTGGGGGCGCAGTAGCTCCCGTCATTCCGGGGCGCGCCACTTGGCGCCCGCCCGGAGCCACAGCACGGACGTGTCACCAAAGAGGCCCGTATGCAGATGCCCTCCATCACCGCAGACCTCCTCGCCATCCTCGCCATGGTCTGCGCCGCGCTCACACTCGAGGTGGTCCATCTGCGGCGGAGCGGCCAAGTCCTCTTCAACGGCGGCATCCTGCTCGCCCTCGGCCTCGCGATCGCCTGCGCGCTCCCCATTCTGTCGCGCCTGCCCTGGGCGGAATTGGCTGACGAGGCGTCCGACCAAGCCGTTGCGGCACTTCAACTTTTACATGCCGCCTACATCATTTTGACACTGTAAAGATTTCGCTTGACCCGGTCTCGCCTCTGACCTATTGATCTTTACATCGTAAAGATCGGCCTGACCGAGGTAGGTAATGGCGATTTTCCTGATCCTTGCGCCCTACGGCGCCTACAGCTTCCTGATGCTGGTAACGTCGGCCGCGATCAGCGTGTTCGTGGCCTCCGCGATCTGCCTCGCCACCGTCGCAATCGATGTGGCGCGCGGGCGCTCGGTGAAGACCCTGGCCGCGGGCTCGGCGATCGTGTTCGCCGCAATCGGCCTCTACCTGGCGCTGCTCGACCCGCAGCTCGGAACGCTCGGCGTCAAGCTGTCGGTCGATATCGGCATCTTCGTCATCGCGCTCGGCTCGCTGCTGGTCCGCCGTCCCTTCACGCTGCAATATGCGCTGGAATCAGTGCCGGCCGAGACCGCGGCGATGCCCGGCTTTCTCACCGCCAATTACGTCATCACCGGCGCCTGGACCGTGGCCGCGCTGTTGATGGCGGCCGGCAATCTCGTGCTGCTCTACGTCCCCGGCCTGCCGCTCTGGTCGAGCCTTGCAGTCGCCTTCGCCGCCCGCAACAGCGCGATTTACTTCACAAAATGGTATCCCGAGTATCGCCAGATCAAGTACGGTACGCCCGCCCGCGCATTGCCCACCGCCCGCTGAACAGGATTGACGATGAAGGACGTATTCGCCCGCCTCGGCTCCGACCTCTTCTCCGCCATCGTCTTCCTGGTCGTCTATCTCGCCACCGACAACGTCATCCTCGCGACGTCAGTGGCGATCGCCGGCGCGATCGCGCAGGTGATCCACGCCCGCATCAAGGGGCAGCAACTCAACTACATGACCTATGCGAGCCTCGCGCTCGTCGTCGGACTGGGCGGGATCACTCTGCTGACCAATGATCCCCGCTTCATGATGGCAAAGCCTTCGATCGCGCATTTCGCCATCGGCGCGATCATGCTCAAGCGCGGCTGGATGCTGCGCTACATGCCGCCGATCGTCGTCGAGACCGTTCCGGAATATGTGACGGCTGCAGGCTATGCCTGGGCGGCGCTGATGTTCGTGATCGGCGTCGGCATGATCCTCGTCGCCTCCACGGGCGATCTGAAGCTGTGGGCGTTCTACCTCACGGTGGTCGCCGGCGGCGCCAAGATCCTCGCCTTTGCCGTGCAGTATGTCGTTCTAAGGCTCATCGTCACCAGCCGCAGGCGCGCTGCAGCCCGCGCCTAAAGCGCGATGTGATCGCTTTAGGTTGTTGTCTGAGCATGATCTTTTCCGAAAACCGCTACGCACTTTTCGGGACATGCTTCCATGCCTCAAATGGAGCGTTAGGCAGGAGCTGCGAGTTGGGCTATAGGCTCGTCCGGGACTGGCCGCGGATCGTCGCGGTCCGCCGGGATTTGTTCGGGAGACGGGAATGGCCGTAGACGGCAACTGGAATCTGACCATGACGACGCCGATGGGCGAGCGCCAGGCGACGCTGAGCCTCAAGGCCGCCGGCGGCACGCTCACGGGCACGCAAGGCGCGGAAGGTAATACCGCCGAGATCTTCGACGGCACCGTCGCTGGCGACAACGTCTCCTGGAAGGTCTCGATCACCAACCCGATGCCGCTCACGCTCGAATTCGCCGGCACCGTCTCCGGCGACAGCATGAACGGCGAGATGGGCATCGGCCCGATGGGCAGCTTCCCGTTCACGGGCGCCCGCGCGTAAGGCGGCGCAGCATCATGCGCGTGCTTCGTCTCATCGCGACGACGATGCTGTGCGTCGCGACACTAGCGGCGCGCGCGGATGACACCGAACCGGCGTGGCGCGCAAGCGCGCTCGCCCTGGTCCCGGCAGGTTATGTCGCCGGCGCCGCTTATCGAACCGACGGCTCGATGGGATATCTCGCCGTCTATCCCGCGCCATCGAACGATCCAAAAACACCGGCAAGCGTGTTCGCTGCGCGCGAGGCCCTCGTGGTCAAGCTGACACCGGATGCGACACGCGCGGTTTCAGCCGAGTTGAAGCCGCGCACAGAGCCCGATCCGGACAATGACGACAGCGATTTCTCTAAGCTGCACGCCGATCTCGCCGCCGGACGAACAAAGCTGCCCGAGGGCACCGAGCCCTGCAGTCTCGGCGCCTGGTCCATCGACAAGGACCCCGCTGGCCTCAACGTGCGCGCCGAGCCGTCGGCGACGGCGCGCGTGCTCGGCACGCTGCCGCCGCCTTACCGCTTGAAGTTAGGCGGCGCCGAGAACACGCCCGACGGCGGCTGGCTCACCGAATTCCGCATCATCGGCTTCAAGAGCGGCTGGTTTCTGATCGAAGGCGCCAAGCCGCCGGGCAAGGACTACGAGGACGAGAAGAGATATCCGCGGAGCGCGCCCAAACCCTATGCCGGGCGCGGCTGGGTTGCGTCCAACAAGGTCGGCGCGAGCTACGCCAATGGCTATACGCGCGCAGGCGGGCTGTTCCAGGCTCCCTTCGTCGATGCCAAATGGATGCCGGCGCAGCGTGAGCTCGGCGGCCCGATCGACGGTGACGGCGGCCCGAAGCGCCTGTTCGCCTGCAGCGGCTTCTGGGGTCTGGTCGAGAGCCATGACGGCGTCCGCGGCTGGTGGCGCGCGCTCTGCTCGAACCAGGTCACGAATTGCAGCTGAGAAGAGAGCGCTCCGCGACATTCTCGCTCTTGTCTTCTTAACAATTCAGGATTGTATTTGAGCATTGCACCCGGGAGGGAAGAATGCCGTACAGCATCATGCATGCATTTCATCGATCACTGACAGCCGCGTTCGTTTGCATTCTGCTCGGAGCAGCGATGTCGACCGGGCACGGCGAACAATTGCCGCCGAAGATTGCCCCGGAGGCAACCGCCTGGAAGCCCGCCTCGATCTTCGAGAAAGACGACAAGGACGACAAGTTCAAGGATCAGCCACGCATGAATTTGAGCGGAGCGGCGTGCGTGCCCACCACGCCGAAGTTCACGTCATGCCTGATCGCCAATGATGAGAAGAAATACGCACAGTTCTTCTCGATCGAAGGCAACGTCCTAGTTCCCCGGAAGCTCATCCGGCTTTCGGATGACGACAAGGACCCCGATGCCGAAGGCGTCGCGTATGAAAAGGGCTTCTTCTATGTAACCGGCTCGCACGGCCGAAGCCGCAAGAGCGACAAGGAGAATCTGTCGAGCTATGTCGTGTTTCGGATTGCCGTGGATCCGCAAACCGGCGCACCCAAGACCGAACCCAACGCCAAGAAGGTCGAAGGCGTCGAGCCGAGCCCGCGGCTGCGCGAAGTGATTGAAAAGAGTAACGACGTCGGATCGAAGTTCAACAAGCCGCTCGCGGAAGGCGGTGTCAACGTCGAAGGGATTGCAGTCAGGAACGACCGCATTTACTTCGGGCTGCGAGGTCCATCGCTGAACCGTCAGGCCTTTGTGCTCAGCGTCGATGCAAGCGCGCTCTTTACCAAGGACGACGATCTCAAACCCGCCTCGACGCCGCTCGATCTCGGGGAGAATACCGGCATCCGCGACCTTGCCGTGGTGAACAACGGCATCTTGATCCTCGCAGGGCCAACGCGTGACGAAGACGTTCCCTATAGCGTCTGGCTGTGGGACGGCAGCAGCAAGACTGCCAAATCCCTGGCGACGCTCGATTTGAGCACAGCCCCAAAAGAGGCGAAAGCGGAAATTCTGCTTCCCCTCGAGGAAGACGCAGCCAACATCCGTGTGCTTGTCATGTTCGATAGCGCCGAAAATGGCGGCGCGATGTCGTTCACAATAAAGCGCTGAGCGCGCGCTGCGTAAATCGTCCGCCGGTTCGAGAACCGGCGGACGACGCAGGACTGGCTAGCCCAGGTTCAGCTCCTTGAAGAAGTCGTTGCCCTTGTCATCGATGATGATGAACGCGGGGAAGTCGACGACTTCGATGCGCCAGATCGCTTCCATGCCGAGCTCGGGATATTCGAGCACCTCGACCTTCTTGATGCAGTGCTCGGCAAGGTTCGCCGCGGCGCCGCCGATCGAGCCGAGATAGAAGCCGCCATACTTCTTGCAGGCCTCGCGCACGGCCGGCGCGCGGTTGCCCTTGGCCACCATCACCATCGAGCCGCCGGCGGCCTGGAACTGGTCGACGAAGGAATCCATGCGGCCCGCCGTGGTCGGACCGAACGCGCCGGAGGCGTAGCCCTCGGGCGTCTTGGCCGGGCCGGCGTAATAGACCGGGTGGTTCTTGAAATAGTCCGGCAGCGGCTCGCCCTTCTCCAGTCGCTCGCGCAGCTTGGCGTGGGCGCTGTCGCGCGCGACGATCATGGTGCCGGTCATCGAGACGCGGGTCTTGATCGGGTGCTTGGAGAACGTCGCCAGGATGTCCTTCATCGGCTGGTTGAGATCGATCTTGACGACCTCGCCGCCGAGCGCCTGCTCGACCTGCGGCAGATATTGCGCCGGGTTGTGCTCGAGCTCCTCGAGATAGACGCCGTCCCTGGTGATCTTGCCGAGCACCTGGCGGTCGGCAGAACACGAAACGCCGAGCCCGATCGGCAGCGATGCGCCATGACGCGGCATGCGGATCACGCGGACGTCGTGGCAGAAGTACTTGCCGCCGAACTGCGCGCCGACGCCGAGCGATTGCGTCATCTTGTGGATTTCCTTCTCCATCTCGACGTCGCGGAAGGCGTTGCCGTCGGGCGAGCCGTGGGTCGGCAGCGCATCGAGATAGCGGGCGGAAGCGAGCTTCACCGTCTTCATGCAGAGCTCGGCCGAAGTGCCGCCGATCACGATCGCGAGGTGGTAGGGCGGGCACGCCGCGGTGCCGAGGGTGAGGATTTTTTCCTTCAGGAAAGCGAGCAGCCGGTCCTTGGTCAGCACCGAGGGCGTCGCCTGGAACAGGAAGCTCTTGTTGGCGCTGCCGCCACCCTTCGCCATGAACATGAACTTGTAGGCGTCATCGCCTTCGGCGTAGATCTCGCACTGCGCCGGCATGTTGTTGGCGGTGTTCTTCTCCTCGTACATCGAGAGCGGCGCGACCTGCGAGTAGCGCAGATTGCGGCGCAAATACGCGTCGCGCGCACCTTCCGACAGCGCCGCCTCGTCGTCGCCGTCGGTGATGACGTTGCAACCCTTCTTGCCCATGATGATCGCGGTGCCGGTGTCCTGACACATCGGCAGCACGCCGCCGGCGGCGATGTTGGCGTTCTTCAAAAAGTCCAGCGCGACGAACTTGTCGTTCGGGCTGGCCTCGCCGTCCTCCAGGATGGCGCGGAGCTGCTTCAGATGGCCGGGGCGCAAATAATGGTTGATGTCGCCGAAAGCCGCCTCCGACAGCGCCCGCAGCGCCTCGCGCGACACCACCAGCATGTCCTTGCCCAGGACCTTCTCGACCCTGACACCCTCGGCCGTGATCTTCTTGTAGGGCGTCTCGTCCTTGCCCAGCGGGAATAGCGGGGTGTGCTTGTAGGGCGGAACGGGCTTTGACGGGTCGGGGAAGGCGGTCGGAGCGTTCATGGAGCGAATCTCGGGTTTTTGGAGCCCTGGCGGGCCTCTCAGCATAGAAGCGTTCTAAGCTTTTTTGCTGCAAAGGGAAGTGAGCGGAGCGCATGGAAGAGACCCCATTCTGTCTCCCGGCAAGGGGGCAGGCGCCCTCTCAATCTCGGGCCTGTGCGCCGTGAAATACTGCAGTTACGACAACTCGTGCGCGTAACACATCGACCTCATAGATCACACATAGGGGAGCCGGGGCACAACCACTCAAATGTCTGGGGATCATGCCCGACGTGCCCCATAAAGGGGAAGGACGTCAACTGCCCGATACTCTTGAGCAGCCGATCGGTCACCTTCCGGGCAGCGGCCGGACTATCCTGTGAAATCCAGTTGAAGATACCTTCGAGATCAGCAACCGCCTGATCATCGAAGATCAGCTCCATGGCCCCTCAGGACCCAAAGCGCTCGACGCGCGCACGCACTTCATCCAGGAAGAGGAATTTGCGGTTTGGATCGGCTCGGCGACGGCGCACTTCGGCGATCTGCTCCTCGGTCAGCTGGATGTCCCGCATGTGTTTGACATAGTCGAGCAACGCCCCCGCGGCGGCATCCTGCTCGCCTTCGGGAAGCTGCACGACCTGACGGATAGCCTCGTCCAGGAGCTTGGTCATACAATCAAGTATAGCAGATTGCAGGCGAGAGAACAGCCAAGCCGCACGGGGAAATGCCCGTTCCCACTCTTGCGCTTCGCGCCCGACGACGCTTGAATGCGCGCCCTAAGGGGCTTTTCATCATGACATTGAACTTGAACGTCCGCGGCGCGATCCTGGTCGCCGCCGCCATCACCGGCCTTGTGACCCTCATTTCGCCCGCACGCGCCGACCGCTGCGACGACAGTGCCAAGGAGCTGGCGAACCAGGTCGATCGCCTCAAGGTGAACTTCCGCGCTGCGAACACCGTCTACCTGACGCACCCGGCGGCCAAGGAGCTGTCCGTGGGTTGCCGCGGCGACAAATATTCCATCGAGCTCTATGCCAAGGGTGATCGCAAGCCGACGCCGGAATTCTATGCGCTGGTGGGATCGATGGCGGCGATCGTCTTCACCGTGACCAAGGACGACACCACGACGGGCGCGACACGCTGCCTGAAGCGGATGGGTCTGCTGCGCGGCGACAAGATCAGCATGCGCTATCGGCGACTCAACATGGAATGCACCCGCACCAAGAAGGACGCGTCCATCGCGATCACGCGCGGCAAGGACGAATAGGCGGAGGCCCTCTTCCGCACTTGCTGCGGACAAGGTGCAATTGCGACGCGACGCAGCTCGCTTCGTACTCCGTCATTGCGAGCGGAGCGACTTGTCCGCCGAAGCCTTGGCGAAGGCGGAAGCAATCCAGAATCCTTCCGCGGTGACGGTCTGGATTGCTTCGTCGCAAGAGCTCCTCGCAATGACGAGGAGGGTTTAGTCGTCGCTCGCATAAGGCACGATGCAGGGCACGAACAGCGCCTCCTACCACACCAATCGCTCGCATTTTAACGATTGCCTTGAAGGAATTTTCGCTCCTCGCAGCGCAGGGTCAATTGTTTCCATGTGTGAGGATTTGCGGATGAAGGTTTCCACCGTTGCGCCGCCGCCGATCGCGATCGTGGTTCCGAGCTACGACACGACCAAGCAGCAGGACGATCAGACCAAGACCAAGGACGCCGACCCCACCTACAAGCCGCAGCCGCCCGCACCGCTGCCGCCGGGTCAGGGCACGCGGATCGATCAGCTCGCCTGATCGATCTTCTCGAAGGACGAATCGCCCGATCCGGTCGATCGGGCCTGTTTCGTGTCCGGCGCATCTTCGCCGGATAGCGGGAACATCATGCGCGGCCACCCCGGGACCTGCGCATGATCGCAAGACGGCCGTTGCTTGACACCACGCTCGTTGCCGCCATGGGCGCGCGATTGTTCGCGTCCACGCGAACCTTGCGCCCGGCCCGCCTGCCCCACCGCGGCCATTTTCCCTACGCGCACGATTGGGCCGAAAACCACCGCTCCAGCTCGGCGCGGCCTTCAAGTGTGATCCGGCTCATCAAATTTCCGCATGCGGCGTGCTCATCTGCGAGGCCGAATGAGCATGCGTCGATGGGACAAGCCAATGGAACTGAATGGAGCGCTGCTGTCGCTGGTGGCGGACATCTACGATGCAGCGCTCGACGATTCCCGATGGTCGGCGACGCTTCGTTGCATCGTCGACCTGGCGGGCGGCCAAAGCGGCGGTCTGGTCCGGATCGGAGCAGACGGCGAGGCCGTGATCGCGCATGCCGTTGGTGTCGAGCCGGCCTATGTTCAGTCCTACATCGAAACCTATGAACCGTTCGATCCGTCGCGCAGCGTGCTCCACGCGCCGGTCGGCCAGATCCAAACCATCAGAGACTGGATCGACGTCGACGAATTCCGCACCACCATGTTCTACAACGAATGGACGCGGCCGCAGGGCCTCGAGGACGCCGCCAATATCCTGCTCGACAAATCGCCTGAGGGAATATCCCGCCTCTCGATCATGAAGGCCGGCGGCCCCGTCGACCGCAGGATGTACCAGGTGATCTCCCACCTCACGCCGCACCTGCAACGGGCCATGGTCGTCAGGCAGAAGCTGCAGCAGCAGAACGCATTGGAGACGACGTCGATGCGCACGCTCGACGCCCTGCGAACCGCCATCCTGCTGCTCGATGCCGAGGCTCATATCAGGCACGCCAATGCCAGCGCGCGCGACATCCTGGACGAGGCCGACGTGCTTCGTTCGGCCCGTGGCCGGCTGGTGACGTCCGAGCCGAATGCCGATCGCGTGCTGCGGCAGGCGCTGGCGGGCACGGTTGTCGGCGACCGCGCGACGACGAGCGCAAGCATCTCGCTGCATCTGACGGCCCGCGACGGCGCGCATTTTGTCGCGCATCTCCTGCCGCTGACCGCCGGGCGCCGGCAAAGGTTCGCAGCGAGCTACGACGCCTGCGCCGTCCTGTTCGTCAGCAAGGCAGCGCTCGATACGATCGTCGCGCCCGACCTCATCCGCAAGCTGTTCAGGCTGACGCCGACCGAGCTGCGCGTCTTCCTGTCCATCGTCGAGATCGGCGGGGTTCCCGACGTGGCCAGGAGCATGGGCATTGCCGAATCCACGATCAAGACCCATCTCGCCCGGATCTTCGCCAAGACCGGAACCAAACGACAGGCGGATCTGGTTCGGCTCATCGCGGCCTTTACACCGCCGATCAAGGTCTGAACCCGGTCCCTGTCGCCTCGCGCCGCATGTTTGCCGGAAAGCAGGCTATCAATACGCCGGCGTGGGACAGAACAAGATCGCCAATGATCGCCAGACTGCTGCTGCAGAACACGATCACCACCGCCGCGATGGGCGCGCTGCTGTTCGCCTCCGCAGGGACGCTGCGCTGGCCTTCGGCCTGGGTGTTCCTCGCGACATGCACCCTGCTCGGCCCGCTCTGCGGCTGGTGGCTCTACCGGATCGATCCGGCGCTGCTCGCCGAGCGGCTGCGGCCGGTGCTGCAGAAGGATCAGCCAGCAGCCGACAAATTGTTCATGAGCGTCTTCGTCGTCGCGATGCTCGCCTGGCTGGTGCTGATCGGCGTCGACCGGCGCCTTCAATCGTCCGACATGCCGGTCGCACTCCAGGCGTTCGGCCTTGCGCTGTTCCTGGCCTCGACACTGTCCACGATGTGGGTGTTCCGCGAAAACTCGTTCGCTGCGCCGGTGGTGAAACTGCAGGCTGAGCGCGCCCAGCGCGTGATCTCGAGCGGTCCCTACGCCCATGTGCGTCATCCCATGTATAGCGGCATGGTCCTGTTCTTCGCCGGCGTGCCGCTGCTGCTGGGCTCGTGGTGGGGACTCGTGATGGTCCCGCTCCTGGTCCTCCTGTTCGCGATCCGCATCGGAATCGAGGAGCGCACCTTGCGCGAGGGCCTGCCGGGCTATGCCGATTATGCGGCGCGGGTGCGCTATCGCCTGATGCCCGGCGTTTGGTGAGCGCGCATTGCGCTGCCTCCTCCGAACGGCTGACGCCGCCGAAAGCGGACTTCGCTAGACAGCGGCGGCACGCAACGCAACGAAAGACGCGACGATGTTCTGCAAGCCGCCCTGCCCCGACCAGCCAGAGCTTTCTTCCGCTCCCGATGCTTCAGACGGTCATCCTGGTCCGGCGCACGCGCAGCCCGGCGGCAGCCATGACGTTTTCGGGCGATTGATCGCGCCC
>NZ_AJQF01000166.1:0-15847 GCF_000261705.1 Bradyrhizobium genomosp. III
CTAGCTGGAGCGCAGTCGAGAAGGGTTGAGAGGCCCGCAATATTGACGAAGATCTGGACCCGGCCGCACGCCGCGGATCATAACGCAGGCCTGTTCGCCTCCGCAGCCAAGGTGCCCCGCCACTCTCCAGGCGCCAGTCCCTCGACACGCCGGAAGGCGCGGCTTAGCGCGGTATCGGAGTCATACCCGACCCTGACCGCCACTTCCGCCAAGGCCGCGCCCTTCCGCATCAGGGTTTTGGCGCGATACATCCGCCACCGCGTCACATAGCTCAGCGGCGTCTCTCCGAGAACCGAACGGAAGTTCTGAGCGAAGGTGGAGCGCGAGACGCCTGCGACACGAGCCATCTCCTCGACCGTCCAGTCGCGTGCGATGTCCGCATGAACGGAGCGAATAACCTTGGCCAAGGATCTGTGCCTCAGCGCAGCAAGCCACCCGCCGGCCCGTGTCCCGTCCGCCGCAACCCACGCGCGGATCGTTTGAATGAACAACACGTCCGTCAGTCGCTCTACCACTAAGTCCGCGCCGAGCCCATCTGCGCGGCTTTCCAGGCCAATCAGGCCTAGGGTGGTCTCGAGCAGATCGAGGTCACCATGCGCCAAGCGAACGTGGAGCAGATCGGGCAACAAGGCGAGCAAGGGCTCGGCCGCGATCGGATCGAATGAAAGACGCGCCGATACCATTTCCATCAGCGCGCCGTTACCGCCATAGTTGACCGTGCGGTCAGGGATGGTGGTGAAGCCGGTCCCTTCCGAGAAGCCGGGCAGGTCCGCAAACAGGTTCACACAATCCACGAGGGCACTGTCGGGCCGATCCGCCAGCGCGAACCGCGTGCCTTCCTTGACGATGAGACAATCGCCCTTGGCCACTGGTAGGGGAACCTCACCCTCGGACAGCAACCAGCCCACACCTTCTGCGATCATCACCAGCCGGGCCTGATAGCCGGTATCGAATGCCACACCCCACGGCGCGGTAAAGCGGAATCGCACATAGAGCGAACTCGCCACGCTCATCGCGCTCACAACGTCGTCGAAGGGATCCATCCCGATTCGATATCGGACGATCGGTCAGGAATCAAGGCGCTTGGGCCATTACTCATACGATCGAGCCAGTCTATCTATCCCACCTCATCGATTGGAGAGGGACATGCGAAGCTACAGAGCTAATAAGATTGGATCGCTCGACGACCTGAAGATCATCGAGGAGGATCTTCCCGTTCCCGGACCTGGACAAGTTCGGGTCAGGGTCCGCGCCACGGCCCTTAACTTTCGCGACCTCGCCCTTCTCACCGGGATATTCCCTGCTCCCGCCAAGGCGGACGTCGTTCCGCTGTCTGATGCGGCTGGTGAAATCGAGGCGGTAGGATCGGATGTAACCCGCTTTGCAATCGGCGACCGCGTTGTCAGCAGCTTCTTTCCGACCTGGTTCGGTGGCGCGTTCGAGGCTGGTGCAGAGCAATATTCGGTCGAACGGGATGGCTGGCTGACCGAGTATAAGGTCGTCGACGCCGAAGCCCTGGTCGCCGCGCCCAATACTTTGTCGTTCGCAGAGGCCGCTGCTCTGACCTGCGCGGGCGTCACTGCTTGGTCGGCTCTTGCCGGCGTCCGGGCGGGCGACATCGTGCTGACGCAAGGCACGGGCGGCGTTTCAATCTTCGCAGTGCAATTGGCCAAAGCGTTGGGTGCGCGTGTCATCGCCACCACCTCAAGCGCGGAAAAGGCCGATCGTCTGCGAGCGCTGGGCGCTGACGAGGTCATCGATTATCGCGCCGATCAGGACTGGGGCTCCACGGCACGCGCAATGACCGATCGTGGGATTGACCGTATCGTGGAGACGGGCGGTGCGACCTCGCTTGCGCAGTCCATCAAGGCAATCGCTCCCAGCGGACAGATTTCGCTGGTCGGCGTGCTCGGCGGCTTTGCGGGCAGCGTCGATTACACGGCGATGTTTTTTAGCTTTGCTCGCTTCCAGACGATCACGACCGGTAGCCGCCGCGATCTTGAGGAGCTCACGCGCTTCGTCGCTCGAACTGGCCTGAAACCCGTCATCGACAGTACCTTCATCTTCGAGGAGGCGCGAGCGGCGATCGAACACCTGGGTCGACGCCAAGTGTTCGGCAAGATCGTCGTTCAGCACTGATTTCATCTTGACCCCTCAACGGAGATTTTAATCGATGAGCGTCTATGCCATCTTCATTCGCGAACGCACCCGCAACGCGGGTGAACTGGAGACCTATGCCGAAATGGTCACCCCCCTACTGGGGAATTCGGGAGCGACGGTTCTCGCGGCCTACGGCGCTCAGGACGTTCTGGAGGGGCCTTCGCCTGAAGGCGTGGTGATGGTCAGCTTCCCGACCATGGAGACCGCGCGCACCTTCTATGACAGCCCCGAATACCAAGCTGCCGTCCGACACCGCTTTTTGGGCGCGGACTATCGATCGATCATCGTTCAGGGGGTCGATGGCTGAGACGGACTGTCCACTTTCGGCGACGTTCTCGAAGAAGGGAAAATCGCGCCGCGATCGATCGCTTCTCGCGCAACACGCTAGGTGCCGCTCTTCAACTCGCTGATCTGCTTGCGTGCCTCGTCGCGCTCCGGAATCGGACGTCCGCTGTCGCGCCACTCGATCGCGGCCTTGAAGCCGTGCTTCTGGGCGTACCGCCTGAACCACAGACCCTCGGGATTGTGACGCGTGATGCCGTCGAACAGGGTGGCGAGCGACTGCGTCTGCTCCAATCCCATATTCAGCATGACTTGGTTGACCACCATTTTATGCATGGCAAGGTGGCTCTTCGGCACCCCGGCGATCCGGTCCGCAAGCTTCCTGGTCGCGTTCTCGAGCTGCTCCATCGGCACGCAGGCGTTGGCCAGACCCCACTCGGCCGCCGTCCGGCCGTCGATCATGTTGCCGGTGAACATGAGCTCTTTCGCGCGCGACGGGCCGAGCTTGAATGTCCACATTGCGGTGGTGGGACATCCCCAGACCCGCGTCGGCATGTAGCCGATCCGGGCGTCCTCTGCCATTACGATCAGGTCGCAGCACAGCGCGATATCACTACCGCCAGCTACCGCCGCGCCGTGGATTTTTGCGATCGTCGGCTTGGAGCATTTCCATAGGCTCATGAAGTTTTCGGTGTTCTTCTTCATGACTGCGTAATCGACGAGCGGATCCCAAGGCTCGCTCTCCTGCTGGCATGGATGCTCGATCTCGCTTTCCGCATAGGCGACGAGATCGTACCCGCCGCAGAAGCCCTTGCCGGCGCCCTCGATAACGAGGACATGCACGTCGTCATTCTTCTCGGCCCACTCCACGGCGGCGCGGATTTCGGCCGGCATCGCATCGTCGATGGCATTGAAGCGTTCCGGGCGGTTGAGGACGAGGCGAGCGATGCGCGGAGCGTCCTCGCGGGTCACGATGCTTAGCGTCGAAAAATTCGGCATAGTATCCTCCGGGCATAAACAGTCAGCATTGACTGTAGCACATCTCATGCTACAGTCAACGCTGACTGTCGATAGGAGGAAGTGCATGTCCAGAGCGGCGAAGTCCGTGCGCGGGTCTGAAGGCTCCGAGACCATGCGATCGAGAGTGCTCGACGCCGCGGTCGAATGTCTGATCGAACACGGCGTAGCCGGCACGACCACCCTCGCTGTCCAGCATCGGGCAGAAGTTAGCCGGGGCGCCCTGCTGCATTATTTCCCCAACCATGCATCGCTTCTGGCCGCGACCGTCGCGGAGCTTGTCCGCCGCAATGAGCGGGCGGTGTCGCAATCCCGCGCGGCGAGCGGCGCATCGTCGGATTCCCTGCAGTCGGCCATCGAGGCCTTGGCCTTCGCCGCCCATCAGCCCGCCTATCTCGCCGAGCTTGAACTCTGGGCCGTCGCACGCACGGACGCGGCTTTGAAGCAGGCGCTCATCGCGGCCGAGCGCGGCGCGCGTCGTGATCTCGAACGAGTCTATTTGCAGCTCTTTGGCAAATGGACGGAATCGGAAGCCTACGATGAATTCGTGGCGCTGACGCTCCATTTCATCAGGGGGTTGGCGATCTCGGACAACCTCCGAAGCTCGGCGCGAAAGCGCGAGCGCCTCATCGCCGCCTGGGCAGAAGCGATGCGGACGGTTCTCGAGACGAAATCCAACGTCCGAAACAGACAAAAGAGTCAGGGGGCTTAGACATGGACGAAACGAGGCTTCGCAATTCCTACTATCCCGCCGATCCGTCGCGGCCGATCCTCGACGTCAGCATCGGTCGTGCTCTCACGTCCGCTGTCGGCACCGTGCCTGATCGCGAAGCGCTGGTCGAAGTCGTTCCGTCATCGATGGCCTCCCCAGTCGGGGCCTCACGCACTGACCGTCGGTGGACGTACGCTCAATTGTACGACGATGCGCAGCGTTGCGCGAGTTGGCTGCTACAACGGGTCGAGAGCGGAGACCGCATCTGCGTCTGGGCCCCGAACGTGCCGGAGTGGGTTGTCTTGCAGTACGGGGCGGCGCTTGCCGGCGTGATCCTGGTCACCGCCAATCCCGCGTTCAAGCCGAGCGAGCTCGAATTCGTTCTTCGGCAGTCCAGATCATCAGCTCTCTTTCATCTATCGAGTTTCCGCGAAGTCGATACAGGTGCCATCGCCCGCGAGTTGGAAGGTCTCGGCATCCACCGCTATTGCTTCGAAGGCTGGCTTGACGAGATCCGCAACACGCCGGAAGCGGCGTTGCCGGAGATCGATTCGCAGCATCCGGCGCAGATCCAGTACACTTCCGGGACCACGGGCAAGCCTAAAGGGGCGCTCCTCCATCACCGCGGCTTGGTGACGAACGCGAGCTATGTGGCGGCCAGAGCAGGTCTAGAAGACAGCGTACTGCTGAGTCCGATGCCGCTCTTTCACACCGCCGGGTCGGTCATGAGCGTGCTCGGCTGCATGACCTCACGCGCGACACTGGTGCTCCCGCTCTTTTTCGATCCGCCAACGGTCCTGCAGGCCATCGAAGCGTCCAGGGCGCAGGTCCTCTTCGGCGTTCCTACGATGCTGCTCGCGCTGATCGAGGCGATGAAGGCCACCCCGCACGATCTGTCGTCCTTGCGTGTGGCGCTGTCCGGGGGCGCTCCGGTCTCGCCGGAGATACACCGTCGCGTGAAAGATGCGCTTGGTCTTCCGGTCGTCACCGTCTTCGGTCAGACCGAGCTCAGCCCGATCGTCGCGCAGACGAGCGACGACGATCCGGAGTTTGAACGGCTTCATACGGTAGGAAAGCCGCTATGGAACGTCGAGGTGCGCATCGCGGATCCCGGCGATTTTCGTGTCTTGCCGACGGGTACAGAGGGCGAAATTCAAGTCCGCGGGTACCAGACGATGATCGGCTATTTCGACGCACCGGACGACACCCAACAGGCTATCACGTCCGACGGATGGCTGCGTACCGGCGATCTGGGAACGATCGACGAGGGCGGCTATATCCGCGTTACCGGTCGCCTCAAGGACATGATCATCCGCGGTGGAGAGAACATCTATCCCGTCGAGATCGAAGCCTGCCTCTTGCGCCATCCGGAGGTCGCCGACGTCGCCGTGTTCGGGGCGCCGGACGAGAAATGGGGCGAAGTCGTCGCAGCAGCCGTTCGCCTGTCGTCAAGCGCTTCAGGATGCGCCGAGCGACTGACTGCGCATTGCCGCGACGCAATGGCCCCACATAAAACGCCGATATTGTGGTTCGCCTGCTCCGAATTTCCGTTGACGGCCTCCGGTAAGGTTCAGAAGTTCCGCCTGCGGGAAGCGCTGGCTGCGGGCTCGCTCGAGCGGATGGACTAGACTAGCCATCCAGCTCGCGATAGCGGCGGAAGATGCCCTGCTCGTTGAAGGGAATGCGGCGCTCGCTCGCCAGATAGGCCTCGATGTTCGGCCGCGCGGCGATGCGGTCGTGCAGGGAAACGAGGCCCGGAATGTCTGTCTCGAACGCCTTCATGCGCCTGGGGAAGGCATAGCGCAGCCCCGCGACGATCTGGAAGAGCGAGAGATCGACGTAAGTCAGCCGCCGGCCGGTGACATAGGCGCCGCCATTCTCGGTGAGAAGCTGCTCGAAATAGCCGAGATATTTCGGCACCCTTTCGTCCCAGAAATCGGCCGTGCGTTTCTTCGCCGGCGGCTTCTGGTCCTCGTAATAGAGCGAGGGTCCGAGCGGATGATGGGTGTCGTGGATCTCGACCACGAGGTCGCTGATGGTGAGCTGAAGCTGGTGCACCCAGAGTCTGCCGGCTTCCGTCTTCGGCGCGAGCGCATGGCGGCTACCGAGATAGAGCAGGATATTGGCGGTCTGGCCGATGACGAGCTTGCCGGCTTTCAGGAACGGCGGCGCAAAGGGCGGCGTGCCTTTCTGTGCATCCATCATCTTCATCATCGCAGCTGTGCCGCGTGGTCCGCGCGCGACGTCGACATAAGCGGCCCCCGCCTCCTCCAACGCCAACCGCACATATTCGCCGCGGCCCTGGATCTCGGGCCAGTAGTAGAGCTCGTATTTCATGGGAGAGGTCCTTTGAGACGCAGGCAGGACAAGCCTAGCATGCGGCGCAAGTTCCGTCGTGGGGAGGCGGAACGTCGGCCCCACGCGTCATTGCGGGCGTTAGCGAAGCAATCCAGAGCTTTTCCGCGGAGATAGTCTGGATTGCTACGCTCGCAATGACGAGCCGAGGGAGCTCGGCCTCTCAATTCGCAGCGAAACAGTACAGCAGGCCGTCGCCGCCCGTGCTCTTCAGATCGGCCTGCGAGCAGCCACCATCGGGACCGCGCGAGGGGTGCGAGCTATTCCAGGATTTTGACGGCTCGTCATCGCGCAGGCCCTTGCGATCGAAATGGCCGACCATCGCGGTGCCTTGCGTGCTCGACGTCCAGTTCTTGCAGGTGCGATCGTCCGGACCGGCAAACGCGGTGCCGTCTGGTTGCGATCCCGTGAGGACGTCGTGCCGGTTCGGCTGGTCACCCATACCGTTGATACCCTCGCCCTTCTCGCTGAGCGCCGTCTGCTTGGTGAGGTTGTTGGCGGAGCCGTGCAGCTCGGCAACATCCTTGGCAATGACCGCGCCCTTTGCATTCTGCCACGGTCCCTTGCCGATGCGATCGCGCGCGTTGACGGCCGGCTTGCCGTCGGCGGCCTGCGTCGAGAGGTAGGCGCGCCAGGTCTTCGCACCGGCGCCGGCGGTCTGTGCGAGCCTCGCGCACTGCGCATCGGCTCCCTCCAGGCCGCCGAGATCGGCGCCCTTGCCCGGGCCGTTGGACGTCACGAAGAACGTCATGTCGGCCGACTGCGCCTCCACGGCTGGCGCCCCAAGCAATGCAAGCGAGGCCGCAGCGAGCGCTGAAATCGTCACGGATCTCTTGATACGGATCATCTTGTCCTCCCGTTGTGTTTGTCGTTGGCCGCCTGATTTCAACCCGATGCGCCCCCACTTATTCCGGTGCCGCGATGAAGGGGCACAAAAGAAAAGGGCGCCGTGCTTGAGCACGACGCCCTTTGTTCTCCATCGCTTTGCGATCAGTTGGTCTGCTGGATCGCCGACAATTCCCAGCCGCTGCCGGGCCGTCGGGCAAAGGTCCAGACTTCGGTGACTTCGCCCGGCTGCTCGCTGCCGGCGACGACCGTGCCGCTGTTGCGATCCAGCGTCTTGTCGGTGAGCGCGAAGCGCAGCGCCACCGTGGCGTAGTCGGTCTCGCCTTCGCGCCAGGCTTCCGCGAGATCGCCCTGCAGCAGCTTGACGCCAGTCACCTTGTTGATGACGTTGCGCGCGCGGTTCTGGGCGAGGTCCTGCTCGAAATAGGAGACCATCTCCGGTGTCGCGAGCGTGTGCAGCTTGGCCACGTCCTCGTTCGACCAGGCGGTCTGGACATCGCCGAGCAGGCGCTCGAACGCCTCGTAATCGTCCGGCTTGATCTCGAGCGGCGCGTTGTTGGCGTTCGCGCCGAAGCCGAAGCCGCCAAGACCGCCACCAAGGCCGCCGCGCTGGTTCGGCTGCGGTCCGGAACCTGCGCCCGCCTCCGCATTGGCATAGGCCGCCTGCGGCGTGTGACGGCGCTGCCACCAAGACATCGCCAGCCGCACCACCAGCACCACGAGCGCGATCTGGATGATCAGGCCCAGGATCGAGGACAGGCCGCCGAGGCCGCCGAACAGGCCGCCGCCGAACAGCATGCCGAGCAGGCCGGCGCCGAGGAAGCCGGCCGCAAGGCCGCCCATGAAGCCGCCGGCGCGGCCGAACAGGCCGCCGCGCGCGGGCGCGGAAGCAGCCGAGTTCATGCCTGGACCCGGCTGGGTGTAGGTGCGGTTGAACTGCGAGGCCGAGCCGGGCGCCGTCGTGGTCGAGGGCGGGGCCGAATAGGTGCGCGAGCCGCGTGAACCCGACGAGCCGCCACCGCCGACGCGCGCGTCGGCAGACGAGATCGCCAGCGCAGTCGGCAGCGCAAGCGCCAGCACGACAGCGATGGTCTTGAAGAGACTGCGGGAGCGTAGCGAGAAATTCATGTGCGTTTCCCAAATCCCCGGCATGGGGACGTGCGCCTAAGATGGGCAGACTTCCCGAAAAGTGAAGCCGGTTTCGGAACCTATGGCTGCGGCCCTCAGTCGCGGGGATGTGGCAAAAGCCCATATTTGGCGGGGGCTTGGCCGGACGCGCCGGGGAACCGTGGTCGCGGGATACCGGCGGTTTGGGCCGAGATTTCCGCTCTTTCCCCGTCATGCGAGCGTAGCGACTTGTCCGCCGAAGCCTCGGCGAAGGCGGAAGCAATCCAGACTGCCTCAGCGGAAAGACTCTGGATTGCTTCGTCGCACCAGCGCAAAACTGCTACGCAATTTTGTCGCGGGCTCCTCGCAATGACGGAGGGGCGAACGGCGTGCGCCGCCTATCCTCACCCCTGCTTCGCCATCGTCTCCTTGACCGCCGCCACGAGCTGGCTGAGCGTGAACGGCTTCGGCAGGAAGTCGAACTGCTGGCCTTCGGGCAGGCTCTTCTCGAAGGCGTCCTCGGCATAGCCGGAGACGAAGATGAACTTGATGTCGGGATTTTTCTCCCGCATCGCCTTCAAAAGCGTCGGGCCGTCCATCTCGGGCATGACGACGTCTGAGACGACGAGATCGATCGCGCCGCTCTGCTCTTCCAGCATTTCCATGGCCTCGACGCCGTTCTCGGCCTCGACCACGGTGTAGCCGCGCGAGCGCAGGCCGCGTGCGTTCAGCGCACGCAGGCCCTCTTCGTCCTCGACCAGCAGGATGGTGCCCTGCCCCGTGAGATCGGTGCGCGGCTTGGCCTCGGCCGCCGCGGCGTCCTTCCCGGCGCCGCTGGTCGCGCTCACCACAGCCGCCGGCTGCTCGACCTGCGCTTCAGGCTCGGCGTGGTGACGCGGCAGGAAGATGTGGAACGAGGTGCCCTGGCCCGGCTCGGAATCGACGTAGATGAAGCCGCCGGTCTGCTTGACGATGCCGTAGACCGTGGAAAGGCCAAGACCCGTACCTTTGCCGACTTCCTTGGTCGAGAAGAACGGCTCGAAAATCTTGTCGCGGATGTCGGCGGGAATGCCGGTGCCGGTGTCGGCGACCTCGATCCGGACATAATCCGCGGCCGGCATGCCCTTGTAGGCGAGCTTGGCCGCTTGTTCCGCGGTGACGTTGGCGGTGCGGATGATCAGCTTGCCGCCGTCGGGCATGGCATCGCGCGCGTTCACCGCGAGATTGACGATCACCTGCTCGAACTGGGAGACGTCGACCTTGACCGGCCAGAGATCGCGGCCGTGGATGGTCTCGTGCTTGACCTTCTCGCCGATCAGGCGGCGCAGCAGCATGGCGAGATCGGACAGCGCGTCGCCGAGATCGAGCACCTGCGGCCGCAGCGTCTGCCGCCGCGAGAACGCCAGCAGCTGCCGCACCAGGGTCGCGGCCCGCGTCGCGTTCTGCTTGATCTGCATGATGTCCTGGAACGACGGGTCGGTCGGCTTGTGCGCGTTCAGCAGGAAGTCGTTCGCCATCATGATGGCGGAGAGCACGTTGTTGAAGTCGTGGGCAATGCCGCCGGCGAGCTGGCCGACCGTCTCCATCTTCTGCGACTGGTTGATCTGGTTCTCCAGCGCGCGCCGCTCGGTGGTCTCGAGCATGTGCACGATGGCGGCTTCCGCCTCATTCTCGGCGGCATCGACCGGCGTGACGAAGAACTGACCCCAGCGCTCCCTCGGCCCTTCCAGCGCCACTTCCACCGGCGCGACGTCGGCCTGACCATCGGCGGCCTGGTTGATGGCCGCGATCAGGAGGTGACGGTCGCGCGAATTCACCGCGCGGAAGATCGACTTGGAGGAGCTGTCGAGCCCGAGCGCCTGCCCGAGCTTGGCATAGCGCGCGTTGGCGCGCACCACGTTGCCGGCGCGGTCCACGGTCGCGATCGCCATCGGCGTATGGTCGAAGAAGCGCATGAAGCGCACTTCGGCGGCGCGATCGGGATCGCTGCGCTCGTCGCGGGCGCGGCTGATGACGAGCGTGCGCGACGGCCCCGGCGCGCCGTCGGCGCCGAAGGCGAGCTTGTGATAGAGCCGCACGGGCATGGTCTTGCCGGTGCGCATGCGCAGGTCGATGTCGAAGACCTCGGTCTTCACCTCGCCCGGCACCGCCACGATCGACGTCAGCAGCGAGGCGCCGTCGCCGGAGACGATGTCGGTCAGCTTCAGGCCGCCCGAGCCGATCTCGGCGAGGTCGTAGTCGAGCCAGTTCGCCAGCGTCGCGTTGACATAAGCGAGCTCGCCGGCCGGATTGACCGAGAAGAAGCCGCACGGCGCGTGGTCGAGATATTCGATCGCGTGCTGGAGCTCCTGGAACACGTCCTCCTGGCGCTCGCGGTCGCGGGTGATGTCGGCGATCGACCACACCGCGTATTTCGCCTCGCGCTTGCCGGTGCCGAGCGGGCGCACCCGCATGCGCAACCAACGGCCCTGGCTGCCGTCCTGGCCGGAGATGCGGACCTCTTCCTGCTGCCGTTTGCCTTCGCGCGCGGCCTTGAGCAGGCGGAACACGGCTTCGGAGACGTCGGGGTTGCCGATGAAGACACGCTCGACCGGGCGCACGTCCTGCGGCCCGGTCGCGCCCGTCAGCGTCAGATAGGCGGCGTTGGAATAGACCACGTGGCCGCGGGCATCGGTGACCGCGAGCCCGTCGAATCCATGATCGGCGATGCGGCCCACGACCGGATCATCGAGACTGCGGTCGGCGAAGCGGATGATCCCGGCGGCGAAGGCGAACAGGTTGAACAGGCCGACCATGGCCAGCACGGCGAGGATGCCGAGGATATAGGGCTGCGCCTGCGCGCGCCCGAGCGTCATCAGCCCGACGGCGACGGCGACGAGGCCGGCGGCCACCAGCAGCACCAACGCAATGCTACCCGAGCGCGGCGACGGCTCGTGCGTCGCAACGGGCTCGCGGGTGAGGTCGTGGTCGGTCTCGGCGGTCATTCTCGAGCTGGCGCAGCCTGTCGGCAGAGAATCAACGCGCTACGGGGCGCGTGGGGTCCTCCCTGCCTGAATCGGACCCTGAGGTGCAAGGGCAGCAGGGGCGAAAGGTACGCTGATTCCCAGATTACGGCCATTTCCGGTACTTTTCGGGTGTTTTATTCTCGCCCGGCGCTGAATCCGCGCTTCAGCCGCATGACGTAGCCGATGACTTCGGCGACCGCATGGTAGTGCTCGGTCGGGATTTCCTGGTCGATCTCGACGGTGGCATAGAGCGCGCGGGCGAGCGGCACGTTCTCCACGATCGGGATGTCGTGCTCGCGCGCGATCTCCCTGATCTTGAAGGCGAGATTGTCGACGCCCTTGGCGACGCAGATCGGAGCCGTCATGCCGCGCTCGTAGGACAGCGCCACCGAATAGTGGGTCGGGTTGGTGATGATCACCGAGGCCTTGGGAACCGCCGCCATCATGCGCTTCTTGGCGCGCTGCTGCCGCAACTGCCTGAGCTTGCCCTTGATGTGCGGATCGCCTTCGGACTGCTTGAACTCTTCCTTGATCTCCTGGAGCGACATCTTCTGCCGCTGGAACCAGCTGCGGTACTGGAAAAAATAGTCGGCAATGGCGACGATCGCGAGCGCTGCGACCACCGCACCCAGCAGATGGATCGTCATGCTGGTGCTGGCGCCGAGCATGGCAGCCGGATCGAGCCTGACCATCGCTTCCATGCGGTGCCGCTCCGGCCACAGGATCATGGTCATGACCACGCCGAGCAGCACGAGCTTGCCGATGCCCTTGAGAAAATTGGCCGCCGCCTGCTTGCCGAAGATGCGCTTGAAGCCGGCGCCGGGCGAGATCTTGCTGAACTTCGGCGTCAGGGATTCGGTCGACCAGACCAGGCGGTGCTGGAGCATGTTTCCGGCGATCGCCGCCAGCATCAGCATCAAGAGAGGCACGCCGATCGCCGCGAGCAGGGCGAATTCGATCTGCTGCATCAGCGCGAGCAGGGCCTTGCCGTCGGTCTTGATCATCCAGGAATTGGCGAGCAGGCCCCGCATCGGCGCCAGCAGCCCGCTGCCCACCGAGCCCGAGAAGGTCGAGACCACGAGCGTGCCGCCCGCCATCATGAACCAGGTGTTGATCTCCTGGCTCTTGGCGACGTCGCCGCGTTCGAGCGCGTCGTCCAGGCGCTTTTGCGTCGGGTCTTCTGTTTGACTCTCTGGGTCCTTGTCTTCTGACATCGATCTACCGTGACCTCAGCGGCATCAACTGGTGCATGACACCGATGAAGTAATCCAGATAGGTGCCCATCATCGCAGTGAGCACCACGGCGAGCACCAGGAAGCCCGCGAAGATCGAGAGCGGCACACCGACGAAATAGACCTGCATCTGCGGCATCAGCCGCGCCAGCACGCCAAGGCCGATGTTGAAGACCAGGCCGAACACCAGAAACGGCCCCGAGAGCTGCAGACCGAGGCGGAACGCGGCGGCAAAGGCGCGCGTTGCGAGCGAGGCCACATCGCCACTCGATACGGTCTCACCCGGCGAGAAGATCGTGTAACTGTCGTTCAGCGCCGCGATCACCAGATGATGGCTGTCGGTGGCGAACAGCAGCGTTACCCCGAGGATGGTCAGGAAGTTGCCGACCAGCACGCCCTGCTGGCCCTGCGTCGGGTCGACCGAGGTGACGAAACCGAGTCCCATCTGCTGTGCGATCACGGATCCCGCGACCTGGAGCGCCGAGAGCGTCACGCGCGCGGTCGCGCCCAGCACGATTCCGATCGCGATCTCATGTAGCATCAGGACCAGGAGCGGCGCGAGCGATCCCATGTCGACCTGATAGGCGTTACGATGCAGCGGCAGGATGATCAGCGTCAGCACCAGCGCGATCGACAGCTTGATCCGCGTCGGAATGTTGGTCTCGCCCAGCCCCGGCAACAGCATCACCATCGCGCCGACCCGGGCGAAGGCGAGCATGAAGGAAGCGGCGAGCGCCGGCAGTAGCGAGACGTCGATGCGCATGATTGACGCATCTTGCCTCAGCCGCCGATGATTCGCGACGAGATCCGCAGCATGTGGGCGTGGAGCGCGTCCGCCATGAACGGCAGCGCCAGCAGCATCGTGGCAAAGATGGCCAGGATCTTCGGCACGTAGATCAGCGTCTGCTCCTGGATCTGCGTCAGCGCCTGGAACAGCGACACGATGACGCCGACCACCAGACCGACCACCATCAGGGGTGAGGACACGATCACGATCGTCCAGATCGCATCGCGCGCAACGTCGAGGGTCTCGGGTCCGGTCATTTGAATTCCTACTCTGAATTGTTTGTCGTCATTCCGGGGCTCGCGAAGCGAGAACCCGGAATCCATCGGGCCGCAGCGTCGGTCGCACCATGATTCCGGGCTCGCGACTTCGTCGCGCCCCGGAATGACAGTGCGCGTCAGATCGGCATCTTCATGATGTCTTCATACGCCGCGATCACGCGGTCGCGGACCGAGACGAGCGTGGACACCGCGACGTCGGTGTCCGCCACCGCCGTCACCACGTCCATCACGTTGGCCTTGCCGGAGGCCATCGCCACGGTCTGCGCATCCGACTTGCGGCCGGACTCCATGACGCTGCCGACGGCGTCCTTCAGCATCGAGGCAAAGGATTGCCCGCCTGCCTCGGTGGCTTTGCCGGCACCGCTGTTCTCCAGCACCCGGGCGAGGTTGGCATAAGCGTTGGCCGCGATTGTCGGTGATGCCATGGCTCAATTGTCCTGTTCAGCTCTTGAGGATGTCGAGCGTGCGCTGGATCATCCGGCGCGTCGCACTGATGATGTTGAGATTGGCCTCGTAGGACCGCTGCGCGTCGCGCATGTCGGTCATCTCGACCACCGAGTTCACGTTCGGATATTTGACGTTGCCGCTGGCGTCAGCGACCGGATTGTTCGGCTCGTATTTGACGCGGAAGTTCGACTGGTCCGGCTTGATCCTGCCGAGGGTGACGACCTGCGCGTCGAGCGTGCGGTCGAGCGCGGAGGAGAAGGTCGGAACCTTGCGCCGGTAGGGATCTCCGCCTGCGGTCTGCGAGGTCGAATCCGCGTTCGCGATGTTTTCCGAGATCACCCGCATGCGGCCGGCTTGCGCCCGCAGACCGGAGGTCGCGATCGCCATCGAGCGGGCAAAGTCGCTGCTGTCATTGGCCATGATGCGCCTCCTCTAGCTCTTCTGTTCCCGGATCATGCGGCTAGCCCTTGCCGATCGCGGTCTTGAGCAGATGCAGGCTCTTCGAATAGAGCGAGGTCGCCGCCGCGTAGTCCATCTGGTTGCTGGCCGCCTTCATCATCTCCTCTTCGAGATTGACGGCGTTGCCCGCGGGGCGGGTCTCGAACCCCGCATTCTTGTTCTGGTCGAATCCGGAAGCAGCCCCTGACGGCGTCATGTGAGAACCGCTGGTGCGGGCGAGCGCGAGGGGGCCCATCGAGCCTGTGACGGCCCCGGACTTGTCGAGCTTCGGCTCGACCAGGTCGCGCGGCCGGAATTTGGGCGTGTCGGAATTGGAGACGTTCTCGGACAGGACGCGCTGGCGCTCCTGGTGCCACTGCATCTTGGTGCGAAGCGCCGACAGCACCGGGAGGTCGTTGATGGACATCGTCGCGGCTCCTTCCGCCTCTTGCGAACCTTGAGGTCCGCAACTAGGCAGAATTTGCCGCGTGTATGGTTAACGGCTGGTTAAGGACGCCCTCGAGGCGTGTCCCCGGGCGGGACACTATTTTGCGCCCCGTGATTCTACGCCTCCAAAAATGGCATTAACCCAACCATTTGGCGGCGCATTCACGGGCCAAGAAGTCGTTTTGGATCGAGCGATTCATAGGTTATTAAGAGTTGGGGACGGCAAAACTTGCCGTGGGACGTTAAGAGATCGCAGTTTGGGGCATCGTTAAGCCGGTGGTTGGCGCGTCTGACCACGGGCACGAGAACAGCGCCATTTGTCGGGGACAAGTATGCAAGGCAGCCCTATCACCTTCATCGTCGCGTTCATCGTCGTTCTGGCGTTGATCGGCGTCGCTGCCTGGCTGGTTCGCCGATTCGCCGGCAGCCGGGTCGGCGCCAACACCCAGCGCGGCAGGATGCCCCGGCTCGCGGTGATCGACGCTGCCGCGGTCGACGGTCGGCGCCGCCTGGTGCTGGTCCGGCGTGACAATGTCGAGCATCTCCTGATGATCGGCGGGCCGACCGATATCGTCGTCGAGCCCAATATCGTTCGCGCCGCGCCCGGCCGCGACCAGCTTCCGCAGCGTCCGAACGCCGCGGAACCGCCGCGGCTCGCGCCCATGCCGGATACCAGCAGCTGGGCCGACGAAGCACCGCGGCCCGAACTCCTCGATCATCCCGAGCCGCAGATG
>NZ_AJQF01000167.1:0-3965 GCF_000261705.1 Bradyrhizobium genomosp. III
GCCCGTCCTTCGCCGACGAGGTGCGCCGGCCCGCTCCCGCGCTGGCCGAACGCCGCAGCGATCCCCTCGCCGGCTTTACGGCCGAGCCGAACGCGCCGCGCCCCGAGCGCGAACCCCGGCCCGAGCCGCTGCCCCCGCGCGTTCCGCGCAGCGAGCCGCCACTGATGCCGCGGCCGCCGCGCCAGAGTGAGCCGCCGAAGATGCCGCCGGTGCGCGCCGAGCGCGCCGCTGCGCCGCCTCCGCCGGTGCCGCAGGCTCCCCCCGTTCCGCCGCCGGCTCCCGCCGCGGCCCCCTCCAGCGCCGAGCAGAATCTCGCCGAAATGGCGCAGCGGCTGGAGGCAGCCTTGCGTCGCCCGGCCGGCGAGACGGTCGCGCCTCCGGTTGCGCCCGAACCGCCTGCGCCGCCGCCACCCCGCGCCGCCCGCAGCGAGCCGCCGGCACCACCGGCCCCGCCCGCAAAGCCTGCCGCGGAAAAGACCAGCTTTGAGAATCTCGAAGACGAGATGGCCTCTCTGCTCGGCCGTCCGAAGCCGTCTTCGTGAGGCTGCCGTCCCTCCCGCGTAGAGTTGTTTTCCTTTCTGTCCTGATCGGCGCGGCATCGGCAGCGATGCCGGCGCATGCGCAGGACATCAGCATCAATCTCGGCGGCGGCGCTGGCGGCGGCGGCGTCACCGAGCGCGCGATCCAGCTGATCGCGCTGCTCACCGTGCTGTCGATCGCGCCGTCGATCCTGATCATGATGACGTCGTTCACGCGCATCGTGGTGGTGCTGTCGCTGCTGCGCACCGCGTTGGGCACGGCGACCGCGCCGCCGAACTCGGTGATCATCGCGCTGGCGATGTTCCTCACCTTCTTCGTGATGGGGCCGGTCCTGCAAAAATCCTACGACGACGGCATCCGCCCGCTGGTCGCCAACCAGATCGGCGTCGAGGACGCGCTGCAGCGCGCCTCCGTTCCCTTGCGCGGCTTCATGCAGAAGAACGTGCGCGAGAAGGACCTCAAGCTGTTCCTGGATCTCTCGGGCGAGGCGCCGCCGGCCACCCCCGACGACCTCGCACTGCGCATCCTCGTCCCCGCCTTCATGATCTCCGAGCTGAAGCGCGCCTTCGAGATCGGCTTCCTGCTGTTCCTGCCCTTCCTGATCATCGACCTCGTCGTTGCCTCGGTGCTGATGTCGATGGGCATGATGATGCTGCCCCCGGCAACGATCTCGCTGCCGTTCAAGCTGATCTTCTTCGTGCTGGTCGACGGCTGGTCGCTGGTGGCGGGGAGCCTGGTGCAGAGTTACGGAGGGTGAGGCAGGCATCGGGCGATGCGCCCCCTCCGCCCTCAGCGACCGCCTCCGCTCCCTCTCGTCATCGACGAGAACGTGGAGCCGTCGCGGGCCGCGCTTGGCGCGGCAGCCTTCCTACCGCGTCATCTTGATCTGACGCACGACGGGGATCGTCGGCAGCGAGCCGGTGTGGTCGACTTGTTCCTTGGCCTGCGGTGAGCCAGGGGCGCGGGCGGTGGCGTCGGGGAAGCGCTGCTTCATCTCGCGCAGGAAGCCGTCGAGCGTGTCGACGCTGGCAGCCAGCTTGGCGATCTCGGCGAATTCGGCACTGGAGGCCGCGGCCGGCTTGCTGGCGATGTCGAAGGCGAGACGGTCGGCGCTTTCGCTCATCAGCGGCACGTATTTCTCGCGGAAGCGCGACAGGCCGATCGAGTCGTCGGCGAGCGCATAGCCGACGGCGGCGCGGATGATGTCGCTCTTCTCCACCGCGTTGAGCGGCTTGAAGTCGCGGAAGCGCTCGCCGTAATAGAGCTCGATCTGCTCGGCGGACTCGCGCCAGCGCCGTGCCGCCCAGAAGATGTCGGAACGCAGGCGCAGCACCTCGCGCCCGGAGACGTTGGAGACGATGTCGAGCGCGAGATCGTGACGGCCGACGTCGCTCTGCGCGCGCGCCTCCAGCAGCAGGCGCTGCTGCCTGAGCTCGCCGGAGAGGTCGCTGATGCGGCTCGCGCGCAGCGCGGTGATCGCCATGTCGGGCTTGCGGTTGGCGAGATAGATCATGGACAGGCGCGCGGCGACCTGGGCGCGCGCAGCGCCTTCGAGGCGGTGATCGACCTGGTACTGCAGCAGCTCGGCGGCCTGGTCGAGCAGGTCGATCGAGGCGAGACGGTCGGCGAGACGGCGGATCAGCTCGTCGCCGCGCCGGCCGATCGGCGTCAGCTCGCGGAATTCGTAGAACATCCCGAGCGCCTCGACCGGCGGCAGCTCGTCGCCCTTCGGTCCCAGGAAGATCTTGGTGAACAGGTCCGAGGCGAGATCCTGCGCCTGGCGCGAGGCTTCGGCGTTCGGCTGCAGCCTGGTCGCGGTGCGCGCCGCGGTGAGCGCATCGCGGTAGCGCCCGTTCTCGGCAAACATCTGCGACAGCATCTGCAGCGTCTTGACCTCGATCGCGTCGCCGCGCCAGGTCATGGACAGCGTCTCGAGCTCGCGCAGCGCGTCTTCCTTGCTGATCTCGTCGCGCTTCTGCCGCAGCGCGACCTCGAGCTGCTTGGCCTCGGCCGCAGCCGGCCGATCGGCCGAGGCGGCCGCGAACCTGTAGTCGTCGAGCGCGTCCTTGTCGTGGCCGAGCGCCTCGGCGAGCCGGCCGCGCAGCACGGCGAAGCCGGGCGCGGCCTCGGGCGAGACGCCGACCACCTCGAGCTCGCTGCGGCGCTTGGAGGCGCCGGCGTAGTCCTTCACCTCGAGTGAGGCGCGCATCGCGTCCATCGTCACGATGCGCTGGATGTCGAGCGGCAGCGAGGCAATGGCGAATTCGACGTTCTTGAATTTTTCGCGCGCGTCAGCCCATTTGCCCTGGCGAGCATAGGCGAGCGCCTTCCAGAGCTGGGAATCGTGGCTGTTGCCGATCACGGGATTGGCGAGGTCCTTCAGGCCCTGCGCCGGCCGGCCGATCAGGATGCTGGCGATCGCATGCATGATCAGCGCGCCGCTCTCCTCCTTGTTGAGCGGGTCGCTCAGCATCAGCTCGGTCACGGCCTTGGCCTCGTGATACATCGCGCGCGACATGTAGAACTGCGCGAGATCGAGCCGCGGCAGGGAACGCAGCGCCGGTTCGACGGCCGAGATCGCCGTCATCAGCTCGGCCTGGCGCGCCATGAAGTTGTCCGACTGGCCCTTGCGCCAGCCTTCGGGGCTGAAGATCGGGCGCACCGCGGTCGGCGCGCGCTCGGCCGAGATGTCGACCGGCGACAGCGTCAGTCCGCCCTTCTTGCCGAGGATCACCTTGTCGGCGCCGACCTCGACGCCGACCTCGTCGGAGTTCGGCCGGATCGCGATGCCGTGCGCGGATTCCAGCAGCGAGAGATCGACGAGATCCTGCCGCTTGATGAAGCCGCGCACCGGCCGCTGCGCGGTGACGACATAGAGCGCGTCGCCGGCATCGGGGTCGGTGAGCTTGTGCAGCAGGCCGGGATTGGCGAAGGGGATGGCGATGTTGGCGAGCGCGGGGTCGGTGATGTTGCGCGACATCATCAGCGGCAGCGGCGTCGACTGGATCTTGTCGGCGAGCGTCAGCAGCCAGTTGGTCTCCTTGCCGACCTCCTCGCTCGCCAGCGAGTAGACCAGCGGGCGGGTGAGACGGATCCGCACCGCCTGCCCCTTGTCGAGCGGGATGCGGCCGACCTCGCCGATCATCGCCCCGCCCCTGGCGCGGATCGCCTCGACGTCGATCGGCTTCGGCGTATCGAACACCAGCCACACCGTGTCGCCGCGGCGGAACGCGGCCGCCGGTGTTGCGACCTGAATTGGGAACGTCACGCGCAGGCCGTCGCTGTCGCGGCGCGCATCGACGCTGGCGATCGTGGGCTGCGGCGCGGCCGGCGCCTCAACGGGCGCAGCCTTGGCGGCTTCCTTGGCGGCTTCCTTGACGGCCTCTTTGGGCGCTTCGGCAGGCGCCGGCTTGGCAGGCGCGGCC
>NZ_AJQF01000168.1:0-18768 GCF_000261705.1 Bradyrhizobium genomosp. III
GGCAGTTTCCTTGGGCGCTTCCGGGGCGTGCACAGCCTCAGTCGCGGCGGCCGGCGCCGGTTTCGGCGCTTCAGCGGGCGGCATCGCGGCGGGCGCTTCGGGCTTCACCTCGGGCTTGACCTCGATCTTGGCTTCGCGCGCGATCGTCTCGGAGGTCGGCGGCGCGATCTCGCGATGGGCGTCCTTCGGCTTCTCGGCCGCGGGCTTGTCGGGGGCCGGTCCGTGACCGACAGGCTTCATCTGCGCGATCGCCGCCTCGGGCGTCGCGGCAGTCTTGCCCTTGTCGGGCTGAAAAGAGACGTCGACGACGTAGTTCTTCTCGTCGCGGAACGAATGCACGTCGGAATCGCCGATCAGCGCGATCTCGACATTGGTCTGATCGATGTCGGCCTTCTGCTTGATCGAGGCGACGTTCGGCGGCGCCGCGACAACCGCGTCCGCCAGATCGAAATTGAGGTTGGCGTTGAAAGCGAGCGTGAGCTTCTGCTCGTTGAGCACGGAGGAGACGCCGACGCCGTCGGGCATCTCGAACACGAAGCGCACGAAGGTCGGCTGCACCGAGGCCCGCACGCGGATCTGCGGACGCTTCTTGGTCTCCGCCGCGGCGCGCTGGGCACGCAACGCGCGCTCGGCCACGCGGGCGCGCTCGGCGAGCTCCTTGACCACGTCCATCGGCAGGCTCGGCGGCGGTCCCTTCCAGCCCTCGGGCAACAGGTCGACGAAGGTGCGCTCGCCGGCATTCATGGTGTTGACGGTGACGCGCCGCGCCAGCGACAGGCGGATGGCACCGCCGTCAGGATCGCGGCGCGCGGAGTTGACGTAATCGGGCGCGCCTTCGGGAACGCGGTCGACGGGAACGTCGACCGCCCGGTCGAACCGGATGATGAGGATGGAGCCTGCGGTCGTCACCTCGGAGGGAACGTCCTCGCCGAGCTTGATGACGAGACGGGCAAAGCCGCCACCGGCCGAAAAGCTCGCCTCGCCCCTGATCGGATCGGCCGCCCGGGCAGGCGCACCGAGACCGGTCAGCAGGCAGGCCGCCAGCACGCCCGCTGTTCGGACATGACGCAACAGCCCCGACGCCAAGGCGCGGGCTCGCGTCACAAATCCAGCGGCAGCCTTTCGCGCCATTGGCGGCATTTCTTCCGGTTCGGCGGTCCATGCCGGCATTAAGGCCGGCCCATGCCGTCGACTGTAGGTCTCGCCAATTAAGGACTTGTTAATGCTATATCTTGATTTGCTTTGGAGGCAGCACGCCGTGCCGCATCGAGCGTGGGCGGATCCGCCGCGTCTGAATTTGAGACGCCGATGGTTAAGGCCTCGTTAACACCTGCAAAACGGTGCCGTCGCGGTTGACCTGTCCCTTCACGGGCACCCCATAGCGGTCAAAGGCTTGGTCGATTCCAGCGTCGATTTTTCTGGCCGCCGAGATATCGCTATGGCTACCATCTGTGTCGCCGAGCTTGAATTTGGCAATCCCTCGGCCGTAGAGCGCGCTCGCAAGCTTGGGCGCGAACCGCAGCGCTGAGTTGTAGTCATGCATCGCCGCGGAGAATTGCCCCATTTTCAGATTTATGAGAGCGCGCGAATCGTATGTTGCCGCGTTGTTTGCTCCCGATCGAAGCGCAATATCGCAGTCTTCCAGCGCAGCCTGCAAATCGCCAAGGACGGCTCGGGTCCAACAGCGTCCGCTCCGCACCGCCTCCAGCTTCGGATCAAGGCGAATTGCCTCGTCATAGTCCCGCGCTGCGCGGTCGTACGCGTTCCCTTGCAGGTGGGCCGCCGCACGGTTGGCAAAAGCGGAGCCGTAGTTCGGGTTGAGCCTGAGCGCCTCGTCGAAGGCGCCGATCGCCAGATCGCGCGCCCCCGTTCTCAGATAGGCCACGCCGAGGTTGTTGAACGCTTTCGCATAATTCGGATCAAGCCTGGTCGCTTCAACGAAATCCTTGATCGCGCGTTCGTAGTCGGCTTTAGCGCTATAGGCATTCCCCCTGTTGTTGTAGGCGACAACGAAGCCGTTCACCGCTCCCTCGCCCGCATCGATAAACGCCGTGCAGCCATCGATCCGAGCTTCGGGTGACACGCGGTCTGAGCCGTTACACAGTTCAACATTCTTTAGGGAGCTGCCCTTCTTCTGCGCCCAGCCCGACGAACTGGACAGCACAAGGACAAGAATGAGCATCACGGCCTTGATGAAACTGGCTCTTGCGATCATTTCCACACCAAGTGTCCGGCTTCGACAGCGAACGAAGCGCCAATCCTCGTCTCCCTGCCCGGCCGGCACTGCGGCATCACGGCGGCTTCGGGCCTAGCAAGTTTCTCAGCATCCCCGGCAGATGTTGAGCCTCCGATTGCTGGTTCGATCGGGCTCCGGCGCCGCCGATGTCGGCGGTTTCTTCAAGAGCTTGCTCTTGCCCTCTTCGATCAGGGTCGAAATTTTGACCGACCCATCGTCCGAAATCTCGACATGCGGCGTCGTGCCTCGGATCCCCAGCGTGGCGACGGGAGTGTCGACCTTCATGTCGCCGGTCTTCGCGACACCGCCCGCAACAAAAGTGAACGTTCCCCTGGCGAGATTGAATAGGGTCGCATTGGACTTGCCGGCCGGCTCATACACATAGTGATCCAACACCATGCGGGCATTGCTCGATAAATTGAACGAGCTGCCGTCGGTAAAATTGATGCCGACGCGGCCGTCGGCCCCGGTCTGCACCACGTCACCAAGATATACGGGATCACCCGTGTTGGCCCGGCCAGGGTCACTCGAGACATTCGCCTGAACGACCACGGCGCCCGCATGTTCGATCGTGACCGAGCCTGTGGCCACCACCACCTTCCCAATCGGTTTCGATGACGAGGCAGCGACGGCGGGCTTGGCGGAATCGATTTGCGCTCGAGCCTCACTCGGCAAGAAATTGGCAAGGGCCAAAACCAGGCCGGTCGTCAAAGCGGCTATCGCAGGTCTGCACATGATCCCCCCTTTCTGAGAAGATCTCGTCGCTATCGGCGGCCCATTTTTGAACCGCGCAGCGCTGCCAGAATAACTATAATTGTTGTTTAATTTTATTAACTAGCCTAATTTATCTCCAGCGCTACACGAGCGCCACAAATTAAATACGTATCGTTTGTCAATTTAATCACATTGGCGGGAGGGGGCACGGCGGGAATGGCGGTACGCGTCGCCCTCTCCCGCGCAATGCATCTCTCTCGATCGACTTGATTTTTTCGGCGGGCAAGCCTTCGGGGCTGCCAGCGCCCAGGAAATTTTGTCCCTTGGCGAGGGCCCCAGCAAGGTTTTGGCAGCACGCCGAGCCTGAATCGATCACCCGGGCGAGGTCTGGCCATGTTAGTTGCATCCGGCATCCAGGTTGACAGCGGGGCCGCCATGGCCCTGCCCGTCGAACTCATCGGCCATATTCATAGAGTGATCGGTTGCTGTGCGCTTACGCGAGCGAGCGGCGTCGCCACACAGGCCGTAGCTGGTGCGCCCATCTACCGGGGCGACGTGCTGGAGACCGACGCCGACGGGCAGATCACAATCTGCTTCATCGACGGTACTTTCTTCAACATCGCCTGCAGCACTCACGTCGTGCTGAGCGAGTTTGTCTTCGACGTCGAAGGCATGCCACCTGCAGCCTTGTTCGACGTGACCCGAGGGAGCTTCAGTTTCGTACCGGGCCGGCTGGCGGAAACCGGGGCGCTCCAGCTGAATACGCCCCTTGCAGGCATTCGCGCCCGGGGCCACGCGGGCGGTTTCGGGATGCTGACACTTGCAGCATTGACCTTCTCGGCCGCGCAGCATGCCGAGGCCGCGGACCCGGATGTCACATTCCTGGATGACGACTCCATTACCTACAAGGACCTTGCGCACGGCGCATTTGAGCTCGTGACCAAGGAGCGGGTCCCGCGACGCATCATCGTCGAAGATCCCGGCGAGACGATCGTCATCAAGAAGGTGGGATCCACCATCAGCGTCAATCACGTCGCGAACACGGCGGCTCGCATGGAGGAGTTGCGCGCCGCCCAACAGGATGTGCTCGCCAATCTAGGAGAACAAGGGCCCCGTGGCTCGAGCACGCCTTTCTTCGTCAAACCCCAGCCACTGCAGCCGATCAATTTCATTCAGCCGGATGCGCCCACGCTGCAGATCTTGCCGACGACGTTGCCACTCATCACTTTCGCGCTGGTGGACCCTGTACCGCCGACTCTCAGCACCGGGGCTGGGCCAATCGAGCTCGATACGGTCGTGTTTGACACATTCACGGCGACGACGGGAACCTTCAGTGCCAGTAGCACCAGCGGCGGCGGCAATCTGACCTTCGGCATCATCGGGGCCAGCGCCGGCAGTACGGTTCTGGATGGAGTGACGTACGATCTGTCGAAGACAAGTTCCTACGGGATTCTCTACGTCAACAGCACGAGCGGCGCTTATACGTTCGTGCCCGACAATGCCGCAATCAACGCGCTGAAGGCGCCTACGACCGACGGTTTCGTTATCACCGTCTCCGACGGACTCACCTCCGTCACCCAGACCTTCACGATCACCATCAACGGTGTCAATGACGCTGCAATCATCTCCGGCACCACGACCGGTTCGATCATCGAGGCTGGCGGCATCGCCAACGGAACGCCCGGCACGCCGCTTGCGACCGGCACCCTCACCGACATCGATGTCGACGATCCGCCCAATACGTTCACCGCCGTGAGTTCGCCAACCGCGAGCGCCGGTGGCTATGGCACCTTCACGATGACGGCGGCCGGCGTGTGGACCTACACCTTGGACAATGCCAACCTCGCAGTGCAGGCACTCAATGCCGGCGAGACGCTGCCCGACAGCTTTACGGTGACCTCGATCGGAGGCACCCCACAGGTGGTGACGATCACCATCCACGGGACCAGTGACGCTGCGATCATTTCCGGCGCGACGACCGGCGACGTGATCGAGGCCGGCGACGTCGCCAATGCAAACCCCGGCACACCCACCGCGACCGGCACCCTCAACGACACCGACGTCGACACGACCGCCAATGCTTTCACGGCGGTCGGATCGCCGACGGTGAGCGCCGCCGGCTATGGCACCTTCACCATGACGGCAGCGGGCGTGTGGACCTACACGCTCGACAATGCCAACGGCGCGGTGCAGGGGCTCAATACCGGCGAGACACTGACCGACACGTTCACAGTGACCACTCTGGACGGAACTGCCCAAGTGGTAACGATCACCATCCATGGCGCCAACGATGCTGCCATCGTTTCCGGCACCACGACCGCCTCGGTGACCGAGGCCGGAGGCGTTGCCAACGCGACACCCGGCAGCCCGAGCACAACGGGCACGCTCTTTGCCGCCGACGTCGACAATCCGTCCAATACCTTCACCGCGGTGAGTTCGCCCAAGGCAAGCACGAATGGTTATGGCACCTTTACGATAACCGCCGCCGGCGTGTGGACCTACACCTTGGACAACGCCAGCGGCGCGGTGCAGGCGCTCAATGTCGGCGGCACGCTCACCGACAGTTTCACCGTCAACGCCCTCGACGGTACGCCGCAGGTGGTGACGATCACCATTCAGGGCAGCAACGACGCCGCCCTCATTTCCGGCACCACGACCGGCTCAGTGACAGAGGCAGGAACTTTCTCGCCCGGCATTCCCGTCACGACCGGCACGCTCACCGATACGGACGTCGACAACGCTCCGAACACGTTCACCGCAGTCTCTTCGCCGGCTGCTAGCGACGGCGGATACGGCACCTTCACGATGACCGCAGCCGGCGTATGGACTTACACCCTCGATAACAACAACACCGTGGTTCAGGCGCTCGAGGCCGGCGAAACCCTGACGGACACCTTCTCGATAACTGCCATCGACGGTACGACGCAGACGGTGACCGTCGCCATTCATGGTGCCAGCGACGCAGACCCGAACGATTTCGATAACCTGGCCACCGGATCTGCCGTGATCTCAGATCCCCCCAACGTGTATGGAACGCCGGGGAGCGAAACGATTGCCGGTGGCGGCAACACAGGTCAGATCATCTACGCGGGGGCCAGCAGCGACACGGTCAATGGGACCGGAAAGGCCGACGTTCTCTATGGCGGCTCGGGCAATGACACGATCAAAGGCAATGATGGGGATGACACCATCTACGGCGGCTCGGGCAGCGATACCATCAACGGCAACAACGGCGCCGACACCATAACGGGCGGATTTGGTGCGGACCAGCTCACCGGCAGCAATGGGAATGACCGTTTCGCTTACTTGTTCGTAGCCGACTCCAACGCAAGCCAGTTCGACACCATCACCGACTTTGCATCGGGAGCGGACAAGATCGACTTGACCGCCATGGGCGCGCTTGGGTTCGCCATATTGGCATTGAGCTCAACCAGCACGGCCGTGCCGGCACATACGATCGCCTGGCTCTATGACAGTGCGGCGAATGAAACGATCGTGTACGTCAATTCAACGGACCAGACCCTGCACGTCGGCGATTCCAGTCTGCTCGAAATCCATTTGCAGGGCATCGCAACCATCGACGCGTCGGACTTCATCACGGCGCCGGCAGCGGCACCTGCGACGGCGGTTGCCGGCGAGCTGCTCGACCTCATCGCAACCTCGCAGGGTGACGCGACCGCCGTGATGACGATCACTTCCGAAGGCTTGTCCGAGTCCGGCAGCGGCGACGGCACGCTTCTCGCTGCGGGAAGTTCGACAATCCAATCGACCGAGGCGACCACCAGCCTCGATTCGAACTGGGACCAGATCGGACAGACCGGATATTCCAGCTTGTCCAGTTCAGACGAAGTGCAAACGCTCGCGACCGAAACGCCCCGCGGCGACGCGGCAGCTCCCTCAGCCGGCGGACTGTCTGTGATCGTGCAGCACGTGGTCCCGCTCACCGAGGCCAGCTTTGTCTTCACCAACCCGGCCGGGCTCGACGCAGCCTCATTGGCTGGCAAGAATGGCGCGATTGCCGCAAGCGGCCAGGTGCCCGACATCGCCATGCTGAATTTTGTCCACGGCGCTGCCGGACAGCACGCCGGTAGCGGGCTTGCGCTCGGAAGCGACGCTGGGAATGACGGCGTCTCGTCACCAAGAGGCGCCGCCCAGGCGGCTCATTCCCACGAAGCGGCAGACACTTCGCTCAACCCAAGCCTTCTGAAGTCATCGACCGGCGGTGCCAACCATTCGCTCTCAAGCGGGGCGGACCAGCACAACCCGTCCGGGGGAGCGTCTGGATCAAAGCCTGCCGATCCGCAGCAGCTCGGCGACTCGTTCCAGTTCCGGGATGACGCGTCGCAGGGCTCGCTGCATAGCGCGATGCTGGATCAGCTCTCGGACTTCGTCGGTCGTCACGAGCACGCTGGGGAATTCCATGGATCCGAGCCGGCATTCATGCCTGAAACATCGCCGTCCGATGTCGATCCACCTTTCTCGGCAGGTACCGTTCACGGCCATGTGTCGCACGATCTGATCGTGTGACGGCCTTAAGCCGATTGCGGCTTCAATGTTGCTTGCCGGCACCTTCCGGTGCCGAGGAGCTGTCTTCGTCGAGAGAAGATTCATCATCGTTGCCGTCGTCGCCTTCTGGCGGCTCTGCATGCTGATGGCTGAGGGCGGATGTCCACGCCGATGTCATCGCCGCTATGAGCAGCCGGTTGAGGGCCTCGATGACGCGTTCTGCTGCGGACGAGTAGTTCATGGCCTCCTCCTGCGCTGCCGATTGCGACTGGCCAAAGCGTAGGACCGGGCCTTGGGCGCCACTGTACGCCACTTCACACCTGCGCGCGTCAACTCATCGCAGTCTCAGAAGATGCCGCCAGCTTCGACTGCATCCGCCGCGGGAGCTTGATCTGCCGCCTTGAGGAGTTGCTGAGCGCGCGCACTCACAACCTTCGGAGCGTTGCGGTTCGCGCGCGACTCTGAATCAGATGTGACCTCGGCGATGCGAATCGCATTGGTTAGCTTTGGGGGTAATCAATGAGCGGAGAAGCCGGTTGCATTGTGTGTAGCAGGGCAAGAGCGGTCGTAGCGATCGTTCCGATCGCCAGAGGATATGCCCTGAAAATATATGAGTGCTCCTGTTGCCATAGCACCCTGCAGCTCGTGACTCGCGTCACGAAGGCAGCGCTAATCAAGCAGCAGGTCGATACTCTTCCTCGGCTGGAGAAGCAGGCGCCTGTTCGCAGGGTGCAACAGGTCTTCGCGAACTAGACCCGCAAGGCCTCTCGCTGGGCGCCGGTCGAACTGGCCACGCGACAACGCGCCAGGTCGCGATAGCCCTCTTCGCCTCGCGCCCTCAATTCGGCTTTTGCGTCGGCTTGCCGTCGATCTTGGGCAATTCGCCGGCCGAGGCCGACTGATCGCCGCCGCCATTGGCACGGCGGGCCATCTCGACCGTCAGCTTCTCGGCGGCCTCCGGCGACATCAGTCCCATGATGTCCGACATCTTCCGCGGCGCGATCGCCGAGGCGATCTCGATCAGCACGCCCATCTCCAGCCGGTCGAACACCCGTGCGGCGTCCTTGGGCTTCATGCCCTCGTACATGGTCACGAGGCCCTTCATGCGCTGGGCTTCGGCGGCCTTCTGCTCGGCCTGCGTCGCGGAGATGCGGGTTTCCACCGCCTTCATCTCCTCGACCTTGCCTTCGATGCGCTTCTCGGCCGACTTGAGCAGGCTCTCGCGGATGTCGATCTCGCGCTGGCGGGCCTCGATCTCCTGGCGGCGCGCCTGCAACCGCTCGAGGATCGCGCGCTCGGAGGCCGAGACCTGCGGCTGGGCCTCGTCGACCTTGACCACAGTGCCTTCCGGCTTGGTCTCCGGCGCGGCCGGCTTGGGCGCCTCCTTCGGCGCGCCATGGGTCGAGCCGGTGATGATCTCCGGCTCCTCGCGGCCGGTCGGGAAGTTCAGATTCTCCTGCGCCCAGGATTTCCTGGTCTGGTTCGGCTTGTAGTCGAACACATAGCCGCCATTGATCACGAGACCCGCCACCTTCAGCGTGGCGAGGCCTGCGACGGCAACCAGGACGACCGGGATGACGCGGATGTTACGAAAGGACTTCATACCCCTGACTTCATGCGGCAAGGCCGTTGGATCGTCGGCGCTCGGAGAAGGCTTCGGCCGCAGCCGCCACCGCCTTCGCCGTCGATGGCTTGGCTGCGGGCGCGACGACCGTTTCCGGACCGGTCATGGGGCGCGCGGCGATCGCGATCTTGGACAGCCGGCGCACCACGTTGTCGGCCTCGCCGAGCTGCTTGTAGAGCTGGTCCGACATCTGCGTCGCCGCGGCGAGCTGGCTGCCGAGGTTCTCGTTGACGTCGCGCACCGCCAGCTTCAGCCCGCCGATCGCGCGCTCGGCGATCTCGGTCGCGGTGATCAGCTCGCCGATCACCGCCTTCAGCGAATGCTCGTCCGCCTTCAGCCGCGTCAGCCGCTTGTTGAGCATGACGCAATAAACGATCGTCAGCATCAGCAGGATAGCCACCAGCGTCTCGATCGCCATTCCCAGGGAGTGGTTCATGGGGCCTCCATCATCTTGTTCTGCTCGTCCACCTTCTCGAACATCGCAAGTGTCGTACTTGGCTTGCGCAAGGGTTTCGTCACGCGAATCGCGACGCGGTCGCCGACCCGGCCCATCCGCCCCTCGGTCAGCGTGACGTCGCCGCAGCGCACGGTGACGTTGGCGTCGGCGCGCATGTCCAGCGGCAGGGTGTCGCCGACCTTGAGCCGCATCAGCTGCTTGAGCGGGATGTCGGCCTCGTAGAGCACGGCATCGACGGCGATCTCGGCCTGCACGATCTCGGTGGCGAAATGGCCTTCCCAGACCGGGTCGCGGCCGAACTTTTCGCCCATGAACATCTGGAGCAGGACGCCCCGGATCGGCTCGATGGTCGCATAAGGCAGCAGCAGCTCGATGTTGCCGCCGCGGTCTTCCATGTCGATGCGCAGGCGCACCAGGATCGCGGCATTGGCGGGACGGCTGATCGCGGCGAAACGCGGGTTGGTCTCGAGCCGGTCGATCGTGAAGGTCACCGGCGACAGCGGCCGGAACGCCTGCTCGGCGTCGGCGAGCACCACCTCGACCAGCCGCTTGACCAGCTCGGTCTCGATCGTGGTGTAGGGTCGGCCCTCGATGCGGAGCTGGCTGGTGCCGCGGCGGCCACCGAGCAGCACGTCGATCATCGAATAGATCAGGTTGGAATCGACCGTCGCCATGCCGAAGTTTTCCCATTCCTCGGCCTTGAAGACGGTGAGGACGGCGGGCAGCGGGATCGAGTTCATGTAGTCGCCGAAACGCACCGAGGTGATGCGGTCGAGCGAGACTTCGACGTTGTCGGAGGTGAAATTGCGCAGGGACGTCGTCATCAGCCGCACCAGGCGGTCGAAGACGATTTCGAGCATCGGCAGACGCTCGTAGGAGACCATCGCCGAATCGATGATCGCGCGAATGCCGGAATGGTCGTCGAGAGTGACGTCGCCGACGGTGAAGCCGAGGAGATTGTCGATCTCCTCCTGCGACAGCACCCGCTCGCCGGAATTCTTGCCGCTGCCGAGATCGCGGCTGCCGTCCTCGACCATGGCGGCCCATTGCAGGGCCATGGTCTCCGACAGCTCGTTCTCGGCCGCAGCCTTCGCGGCCTCGGCGGGATCCTCCGAATCGAGCGATGCCTCCCATTGGGCGGCAATCGCATCCTGGTCCATTTGCTCGTTGCCGGCCATGACGCTAGCCCATCACCTTCCGCAGCGTCCTCACTGGATCACGACTTCCTTGAACAGCACCGCGCTGACCTGGACCGGAGCGACCGCCGCGTTGACGCGCTTGGTCAGCTCCTCCTTGAGGCGGAAGATGCCGGCGGAACCGTTGAGGTCGGAGGGGCGCAGCTCGCGCACATAGGTCTGGAAGATGTCGGTGACGCGCGGCATCGTCGGCTTGATCGCCTCGATCTGCTTCTCTTCCTTCAGCTCCAGCACGATCTTCAGCCGCAGATATTGCACGCGCTCGCCGGGCGCACCGGCGAGGTTGACCATGATGTCGGGAACGTCGACGAAGGACGGCGGCTTCGGCGGAGGCGCGGCCTCGGCATGATGCTCGTCGTCGCCGTGCCGGAAGAAGAAGAACCAGGTCGCAGCACCGCCGCCGAGAACGGCGAGCAGGCCGACGGCCATGATGATGAGCTTCAGCTTGTTCTTCGGCGGAGCGGCTTCCGCGCCCTCAGTGGCTGCGCCGCCTTCCGCTTCATTCTCTGCCATGGTCGCCGCGCCCGGATCTCTCAAAGGGGTCGAAAGAGCGAAGCCTTAAGACAAGGACGCGATACAAATGCCCCGGCGCAATGCGCTCCTCTTCATGGCAAACGCTACGGTAATAATGGTTAACGGAATCTTTCGATTGGGCCTCCACTAGGAAAAATCTGCCGGGCAGACATGGCTAACAGAACCTTTCTGCCGCCCTCCAGCGCCCCTTCAAAATCAGCAAACCACTGAAATTACGAAGTTTTCCAGGTTGGCACGGCTTTCGCTGAGAAAGGACCGAGACCCGACGGTTTGGGAGAACCCGACGGTCTCGTTCACGGGGTCCGCCAAGGCGCTTGGGAGAGCGAAATGGCAGATCCGCTCAGGGGAGATTTCCGATGCAGAACGCGCTTCTGATCGGCTTGTCACGGCAGATGACGTTGGAACGGCAGATGGATGTCATCGCCAACAACGTCGCCAATGCCAACACCAACGGCTTCAAGGCCGACCATTCGCTGTTCGAGGAGTACCTCAACTCGAACGCGCGTGAGGACAATTTCATCGGCGCGGACCGCCGGGTCTCCTATGTGCAGGACCGCGGCACCTACCGCGACATCGGCCAGGGCCCGATGGAGCCGACCAACAACCCGCTCGACATGGCGATCGACGGCAACGCCTATTTCGCGGTGCAGGCCAATGGCGGCGAGTTGTTCACCCGCGACGGCAAGTTCTCGCTCAACAGCACCGGCCAGCTCGTCACCCCCGACGGCAATCTGGTGCTCGGCACCGGCGGCCCGATCACCTTCCAGCCGACCGATCACGACATCAACGTCGCGCCCGACGGCACCATCACGGTGCTCGAGGGCACTGCCAAGACCGACTCGATCCGCGGCAAGATCCGCATGGCCTCGTTCGACGATCCGACCAAGCTGACCAAGCTCGGCGCCAATCTCTATGCCGCCGGCTCCGCCACCCTGCAGCCCGATGCCAAATCCAGCAGCGTGCGCCAGGGCTATGTCGAGAAGTCGAACGTGAATTCGGTCGGCGAGATGACCCGCATGGTCGAAGTCATGCGCAGCTACACCGCCATCGCCAATCTGCTCCAGCAGCAGAGCGACCTCCACAAATCGGCGATCGAGAAGCTCGCCGACGTTCCGGCCTGATTGAGGGAGAACTGACATGCAGGCGCTTCACACCGCAGCGACCGGAATGGCGGCACAGGAACTCAACGTTCAGGTGATCTCCAACAACATCGCCAACCTGCGCACCACCGGCTTCAAGAAGCAGACCGCGGCGTTCCAGGACCTGATCTACGAGCACGTCCGCCGCGTCGGCGCGCAGGCCTCGGACCAGGGCACCATCCTGCCCGTCGGCGTCGACATCGGCGGCGGCGTCAAGACCGTCGGCACGCCGCGCAGCATGACGCAGGGCACGCTGTCGCAGACCGGCAACGATCTCGACCTCGCGATGTCCGGCGAAGGCTTCTTCAAGATCCTGATGCCCGACGGCACCTACCAGTACACCCGCGACGGCACCTTCCAGATGGACAATCAGGGCCGCGTCGTCACCGCCCAGGGCAACCCGGTGCAGCCGAGCATCACGATCCCGCAAAACGCGTCCGGCATCAGCGTGAGCGAACAGGGCCAGGTCTCGGTGACGCTGCCGGGCTCGTCGACCTCTTCGATCGTCGGCCAGATCGGCGTGACCCGCTTCATCAACAAGGCGGGCCTGCAGCCGGTCGGCAGCAACCAGTTCACCGAGACCCCGTCGTCCGGCCCGCCGCAGGACGGCACCGCGAACTCCGAGGGCTACGGCAAGATCACCCAGGGCAGCCTCGAGCAGGCCAATGTCGACGTCGTCTCGGAGATGAGCGACCTGATCGCCGCCCAGCGCGCCTACGAGATGAACGCCAAGGTGATCAGCGCCGCCGATCAGATGATGCAATCGACCACAGCGCTGTTCCGCTGAGGCAATGACGATGATCCGCGCCACCCTCGCCACCATCTCCGCCCTGCTCGCGCTGGCCCTGCCGGCAGCGGCCGCGGACGACTTCATCGCCTTGCCGACGCTGCGCGCGAGCGTCACCGTGACCTCGGACGTGGTGCGGATCGGCGATCTCATCGACAATGCCGGATCGGCCGCGCTGATCCCCGTCTACCGCTCGCCCGATCTCGGCACCACCGGCACGCTGACGGTCGCGCAGGTGCTGTCGGTGCTGCGCGCAAAGCAGGTGATCGGGGTGATGACCGGCGACCTCAAGGAGGTCCAGGTCACCCGCCTTGCCCGCACGCTGGCGAACAAGGATCTCGAAACCGCCGTCGCCTCTGCGCTCGAGCGCCGCTTCGGCCTCGGGGACGCCGCCAACATCACCGTCACCTTCGACCGCGGCGTCGCCGAGATGCGGCTGGATGCCTCCAACTCCGGCGCGCTCCAGCCGGTCGCAACCCGCTACGACGCCCGCAGCGGCCGGTTCGACATCGCCTTCGAGATCGCCAACGACAGCAATCCGACCGCGACCAAGCTGCGCTTCACCGGGACCGCGATCGAGACGGTGGAAGTGGCCGTGCTGACGCGCGACATCGATCGTGCCGATACGCTGAAGTCCTCCGACGTCGCGCTGGAGCGCCGGCCGAAGGCCGAGGTCACCGGCGAGCCGGCCTCGCGCGAGCGCAGCGTCGGCATGCAGCTGCGCCGCGCGATGCGGGCGGGCACGCCGCTTCGGGCCGCCGACATCGTCAAGCCTGATTTCGTGGTGCGCGACCAGGCCGTGACCGTCATCTTCCAGGCGCCCGGCCTCTATCTCACCACGCGCGGCAAGGCGGTCGAGAGCGGCGCCGAGGGCGACACCGTCAGCGTGCTCAATCTGCAATCCAAGCGCACGCTGACCGGGGTGGTCACCGGCCGCGGCCAGGTGACGATCCAGGGCGCGAGCCAGTCCGTGCCGATGGCGCCCGCGGTCGAGCAGACCTCCTCGCTCAAGCGTGATGAGGCGCCCGCCCCCGTCGACACCGCAGCCCTCCTCCGGAACCTGGTGCAGGCCCCCGCCTCGCCGGCCCAGATCGCACAAGCCCAGATCCCGCAAGCTCGCGTCTCGCAAGCTCAAGCCAAGTAAGAGTTCGTCATGTCCGCTTTCAGTTCGGCTTACCGTCTTCGTCGCATCGCGATCTCTGCCCTGCTGCTGGCCTCTTGCGCGCTGGGCGGCTGCTCCTCGATCGACCGCCTGTCGCAGATCGGCGAGCAACCGAAGCTGTCGGCGATCGACAATCCGACGACGCAGCCCGGCTACAAGCCGGTGCAGATGCCGATGCCGAAACCGGAAGTCGCCTCCTACAATCCGAACTCGCTGTGGCGCAACGGCAGCCGCGCGTTCTTCAAGGACCAGCGCGCCCGCCAGGTCGGCGACCTCCTCACCGTGGCCGTCAACATCACCGACAAGGCCAACATCGCCAACGAGACCCAGCGCAGCCGCACCAATTCGGAAGACTCAGGCATCACCGACTTCATCGGCGCGAAGACGCTCGGCGCGCAGGCCCAGAAGGTGCTGCCCGGCCGCATCCTCACCGCCGACTCCACCGCGTCCAGCGACGGCAAGGGCTCGGTCAACCGCACGGAAGCCTTGCAGACCAACGTCGCCGCGGTCGTCACCCAGGTGCTGCCGAACGGCAACCTCGTGGTTGAGGGCAAGCAGGAGATCCGCGTCAACTTCGAGATCCGCGAGCTCGTGGTCGCGGGCATCGTCCGCCCCGAAGACATCCAGAGCGACAACACCATCGATTCCACCAAGATCGCCCAGGCCCGCATCGCCTATGGCGGCCGCGGCCAGATCATGGACGTGCAACAGCCGCGCTACGGCCAGCAGGTGATGGACGTTCTGCTGCCCTTCTAATCCTCTTCAAGAGCTCCCACATCGTGTTCGCGAACCTAGGCGCGAACGACGATGTACTACGCGGCCTCCGGTAGCTCCCCTGCCGGAGGCCGCATGTATTTTGGGGATGGAAGCAGCTGCGCGTCGGATGGTCCCATAAGAGCGATGTCCCATCCACGTCATTGCGAGGAGCCCTTCGCGACGAAGCAATCCAGACTGCCTCCGTGGAAAGACTCTGGATTGCTTCCGCCTTCGCTCAGGCTTCGGCGGACAAGTCGCTGCGCTCGCAACAATGGCGGTGAACGCTAGCGTCACCTCACGCCGCATCGGCGACGGCGCGTATTTCCAGATGGACGCCGGTCTCCTTCTGGAGCGCATGGATCACCGCCATCAGGTTCTCGGCCGTCGGATTGCCCCGCGGCCCGAACATCCGCATCAGGCTCTTCGACGGACGGTCAAGCACCTCACCGAGCCGCTCGAAACCGATCGTGGCATTGATGTAGGTCCGCAGCGCGGTGCGGCCATAGTCGACGTCCCCCTGCAACAGGCCCTGCATCGCCTCCAGGAACAGCGCCTCACGAAAGGCGGGATCGCGCTCGGCCATCGCGCGGACGGTGTCACGAAAACTCCGGGTCAATGGCATCACCTATTCCCCTGTCCTGCTCTTGACTTGTAATCCCGCCATCGTCGCAGCGCCGCATCGATGTCGTTTTGCTGTCTCTGCTTGGTGCCGCCTCCCAACAGAATGACCAGCAAATTGCCATTCCAGCCGAAATACACCCGATAGCCAGGGCCGCGATTGATCTTCAGCTCGGCGGCCCCTCCCCAATGGACTTGGGGTTCGATGTGTTGCCGTCGGCCAACCGCTCGATCGCGACCGCAATCATCACACGTGCCTGCGGATCAAGTCGTTCGAGCCAATCGCGGAACGGGCTACGATCGTTGACGATATATTCTTCGATCCTGATCATTTGGTACCACACACGTTACCAATTTTCAATTTCAGAATTTTCGGATTTTAGAAATTCTTGTTGACGCAATCCGATCACCTCATTATGTTCCCGTTTCGTTCCATTCCACAAGAGGGCGTATCGCGATCGTCACGAAGCGCGGGATGGAATGCGGTGGCCGCGACGGCGTCGGCGCGAATGGTGGCTGCAGGGCGGGAAACCGTGAACAGCGGCAGGCGCGGTACGACACGGCGCTGACAGCGTCTTCGAATGGTCTTGACGGTGAGCGCACGCCAGCCGTGGAGAACCCGGCGAAGATGTGCGCGGACGGAGAAGTCGTGTGGTCCTGACGCCCGGGGTCTGTGCGTCAAGCCTTGCGGTGATGTGGCGGCCAACCGGTGCGCGCATCGATCATCCCGCAAGGCGACGGGGGCAATAGTGCATCGCTCCCCGAGGAGAGCACGAAGGACACCGTTCAAACCATCGCGCAGGGAAGGCCGGGATGTCCCGGCGTCACCTGTGATCCACCCGTGCGCGTTTGATCCGCACACGGGATTGCGGGTGCCAGCCGGCGCCCGGCCTTCCCTGCGCCTTCTTGATCTTCAGGAGGGCAAGCCGACAACAAAGCTCGGGCCGAAGATGCCGCGAGGATGCGGAGGCGTGTCCGCGATTGCGATCTTAATGGAAAAGCCGAGATTGCTGCCGGACACTCATCCCTCGCCTGTCCGGACAAGACGCAGCGCGTCAGCGATGCGGCGCAGAGCCGGGACCCAGATAGCCGCGCAACACGCTGCTGCATGGGCCCCGGCTCTGCAGCGCACCGCTCCCTGGACTATGCTTCGCATCGCCAGGGCTGCGCTGCGCTGCGTCCGGGGCACGGAGATCGCAACGCACCCTCAGGTAAACTTCACCTCTACCGCCCCCAGCCCGTCCAGTTCCATCCGCACCTTGTCGCCGGCCTTCAGCCACAGCGTCTTGACCAAGCTACCGGTGAGCACGAGCTGTCCCGCGTGTAGACCCTTGCCTTCGGCGGCGAGATGGTTGGCGAGCCAGGCGAGCGCGTTGTGGGGATGACCGAGCACGTCGGCGCCAGTGCCGTGGCTGACCTCCTCGCCGTTGAGGATGGCGCGACCCTTGACCGCCTTCAGGTCCGGCACCGACGAGCGCGGAACCGCCGGGGCGAGCACGCAGCCGGCGGCGAAGAAATCGTCGGCGATCAGCGTCGGGGCGCCCATCGCCTCCCACTTCACGTAGCGGTCGTCGACGATCTCGATGGCGGGATGATAGGCCTCGACCGCCTCGCCGACCCATTCGGCCGTGAACGGCGCCTCGCCGGCGGCAAGGTCGCGCTTCAGCCGCACCGCGATCTCGCATTCGACCCCGACCCGGACATAGTTGGAGGCGGCGAGCTTGGCGCCGGTGTCGTGCACGCCCTTCTGGAACACGCCCCCGCCGCAGGGATGCGGGATGCCGATATAGTCCTGCATCACCTGGCTGGTGCAGCCGATCTTGTAGCCGACGAGCGGCCCGAGATGCGGCAGCAGCAGATCGTGCAGCGCGCGCTGGACCTGGTAGCCCTCGGCCTCATCCATGGGGGGACGTTCCAGCGCCGCGAGCGGCGCATGGTTGCGGCGCGCCAGCGCGATCGCCTTTGCGGCTTCGAGAATCTTATCCATCGGCGCCGCCTCCCACGCTACGCAACATTGCCGCTCAGTTCAGCATCCCCGTCCCCGCCTGACAAGCGCTGGTCGGCGCTCAGCCGGGCCGAATACGGGGGGCTCCCGCCGCTTAAGGAAATATTGAGTTGGTCCGGTCTTTATGGAGCCACGCGCCAGGCCCACCCGGCCCGCGCGGAACGAGACCCTGATTGCAGCGATGCGTGAAGCCGCTGCGCCGTCGTCTCAAGATGCCGGTCGATCTCCTTGATGCGACTCGCAAAACTTCCCGCACCTGAAGTGAAGGCTTTTTCTCATGCGAACTCACGTGAGCATGCAGGATTCGACTCTAGCCCATTGATCGCGATTCACTTTTCGCGATCGCGGCAATTGGCATCGGACGACAGCGGCGTTGTGGCGGAGGAATCCGCCACAACGCCGCGTGCAATGACAACGCTTCCGTCAAATGCGTCCAAGCGCGAGGCGAATGGCGACCTCGACCGGCGAGTAGTCGCCCTCGCTCCGCTCCAGCCGGTACGGCTCGGCGAGATGCAGCGGTGGTTGCGCCAGGAAGCGCGGTCGCGTTCCCCGATGCTTCTGCGCGGCATGAACCAGGAAGGGATGACAGAGATAGACCGTGCCGGCCGCACCGGTCGCGAGCGCCACCGGACAATCGGCCCCCATCTGCTCCAGCAGCATGTGCGCCCGGCCCGCATCGCCGGCTGGCGCCAGGTAGCGCGCCATCGGCAGATGCGAGGCGACCCGGATCCGCGTCGGCGCATCGTCGTCACCGACATCGGAGAACAGGAACAGCAGCAGCAGCGCTCGCCCCCGCGAGGTGATGTTGACGCGCCAGGCCGAGAAATCCTGCGTCTCGTTCGGGTTGCTGGCCTCGCCGGGAAAGCTGAGATCGACATGCCAGCCGTCGTCGCCCGGATCGTCCGGATGCGGAAACCGCACCGGAAAGGTGCCGATATCGCGTCGCGGCCGCCATCGCCCCTGCCCGACGATCTGGTCGAAGGCGGCATGGAGCACTCCGGTGTTGATGGCATCCCGGAACGGCGGGGCGCCCT
>NZ_AJQF01000169.1:0-10186 GCF_000261705.1 Bradyrhizobium genomosp. III
GGTCCAGCTCGCGGGGTCGTGCTCGCTGCATGGCAGATCGCGCCAGATGATGACGCGGGCCGCCTCGGCGAGCTCACGGGGGAAAGCATTGTCGATCCGGACAAAGCCGTCGCGGATGAATTTAGCTATTTGCGCGTCGTCGAACGCGCGCGGATTGGCAGTCATGATGATGATCTCTCGGAGGCTCGCCAGCCCTCATCGTCCGCTCGCTGCGGAACCGGCTGGCTCAATCGGTTGGGAGGCCGCAAGTCGAACTTGCGGGACGCAATGCCTCCGCGACGGAGGCGCCTGCTCTCAGCCCAGGAAGAAGACCGATGCGATGTTGAGAGTGCAAACCATCATGACGGCGCGAATCTACGCGCCGGACCAGCGGCGTTCAAGCGACGCCGTGAGCCAAAAACAAAAGAGCCGCACGCGGCGGCTCGGGCTCTATTCGTCGCGATAGACCTTCTCGCGCTTCTCGTGGCGCTCCTGCGCCTCCACCGAGAGCGTCGCGATGGGCCGGGCCTCGAGCCGCTTCAACGAGATCGGCTCGCCGGTGTCCTCGCAATAGCCGTAGGTGTTGTCCTCGATACGCTGGAGCGCGGCGTCGATCTTGGCGATCAACTTGCGCTGGCGGTCGCGGGCGCGGAGCTCGATGGCACGGTCGGTTTCGGACGATGCCCGATCGGCGAGATCGGGGTGGTTGACGTTCTCCTCCTGCAGGGCTTGCAGGGTGAGCTTGGACTCTTTGAGGATCTCATCCTTCCAGGCGAGGAGCTTCAAGCGGAAGTACTCCTTCTGCCGGTCGTTCATGAAAGGCTCTTTTTCGGTCGGTCGGTAGTTTTTCAACTTTTCCAAGGGCGGCCTATCTGTCTAATCAACGACTCGCAAACGGAACGGGGTCCGTTGAGCGGGGCCTTATATAGCGGCCACCTGTGACAGACAATGTTTCCCTGAGCAACCGGTTAGCGCCCCCAAGCCCTTGCACAGGAAGGTTTATCCTGGAGGGCCCGGGGGCGGCCGAAGGCCTAGTAGCCGACCGTGAAACGCTGCCTCAGATAGGCCGGCTTTTCGATCTCATCGGCGAGCGCAACGGCGTAGTCGGCGAAGGTGATCCAGCTCTTCCCGTTCGCATCTGCGAGAAGCTGATCGGTGCCAAGCCGGAACTTCCCCGTGCGCTCCCCCTCGATGAACAGCGCCGACGGCGAAATGAAGGTCCAGTTCAGATCCTTTTCCTGCCGCAGCAGGTCGAGGAAGACCGAGCCCGCTTCCGCTTCCGCCTTGTATTGGGCCGGAAAATTGGGAGTCGTGACCAGTTTCACGCCCGGCGCGACTTCGAGGCTGCCGGCGCCGCCGACGACGAGGTAGCGACCAACCTTGGCGTCCTTCGCCGCGCCGATCAGCTTGCGCGCATCGCTGGCCAGGAAGTGCACGGAACTCACGGCGACGTCATGCCCGGTCCACAGCTTGGCAAGCCCCGCCTGGTCGAGCACGTCGCCCTTGGTCGGCCTGACGTTGGGCAGGGCCGCGATCTTCTCGGGGTTCCGGGCGATGGCCGTGACCGCATGGCCGCGGCGGGACAGTTCCTTGGTGATTTCCGACCCGGCCCGACCCGAGGCGCCGGCAACTGCGATTTTCATGGAAGGCTCCTTTGCTTCTCTGGTAACTAACAGTGACTAGATATCGCAAAGAATGCTGGTGTTAAGAGAGCACTTTGTGCTTACCTGATTACGCAAGGGTAACCGCCACGCGCACCGCGGGCGACGAAAACGGATTCCGAGGACCGACGATGAAACCCGACGTCTATGCAGCGAACTGCCCCACCCGCCAGATTCTCGATCGCATCGGCGACAAATGGGCGGTGCTGATCCTGCTGCTGCTGCGCGAGGAGCCGATGCGCTTCAATCAGTTGCGCCGCACGATCGAAGGCATTTCGCAGAAGATGCTGAGCCAGGTTCTCAAATCGCTCGAACGTGACGGCCTGATCAGGCGCCATGCGATCGCGACCGTTCCCGTCACGGTGGAGTATTCGATCACGCAGCTCGGGCTGACGCTCGCCGGCGCAGTCGATCCGCTGCGCGATTGGGCCGAGCAGAATCTGAAAGACGTTCTCGCCGCCCAGCGCCGCTACGACGCGCAGCAGAAGGAGGAAGCGGCGTAAGGGGCGCTTTCTTGGTAGTGCCGCACGCTCATTCTAAATTCCGCTGTCATGCCCCGGCTCGACCGGGGCATCGAGTACGCTGCGGCTTCTCGATTCGAAAACGACTGTCGCCCGGTCAAGCCAGGGCGACGACAGCCTGCTAGGCCCGTCCGGCCTTGGCGAGCTCAACCTCGACGCGCAGCTCGATCTCGGAGAGCACCGCATCGAGACCAGGGTCGCCGGAGGATGATTTCAGGTTCGCCGCAGCATCGCGCAGGCGCATCACGGTCGAGGCGTCGAGATTGCCGGCCAAGAGCCCCATCTTGAGATCGTCGAGCACGTCGAGCGCGGTCCTGCCGCGGGTGACCGAGCGCTTGCGGCGCTCGACCGGGTCCTCCTCGACGCCCTGCAGCGCCAGCAACCCGTCGATGTTGGTGGCGGCCTTCGGTGCGGCAGCGCTCCGGGTCTCCTGCGCCGACGAGGTGTCAGGCAACACGAAGGTGCCGGAGCCGGTCCGCCTGGCCTGGTTGGCCGGCGTTCCAAGCGTCGTGCCGTTCGGTCCGTAGATGCGCATCGGAGGGAATCCGGGTGATCGATGCGGTCACCTTCGCCGTCTTATGGTTAACGGCGCGTAAACGGCCCGGCAAAATCTGCCGACGGGCGGCAGTTTCGCTCCTCAGGGACAACGCCGGCTGACACCGGTCGAAACAGATTTATTCAACCTATTCAGCGGCCTATCCCCGCCGCCCCGGGTTGGCACAGCCCTCGCAAGGACAGCGCCGGACCAGCTCGTCATGGGAGTGTCGTGCAGGTCCTTCCGATTTGAGGAGCCTTTTGAGGATCCTTGGGGAGCAGAGGATGCCAAGCGTTCGTTGGGTGAGGATTGTTGGGGTGGCCTGCGCGGCGCTGTCGGCGCTGGTGCTGTCGTTCGCGCCGGCGGCTGCGACCTCGCGCATCAAGGATCTCGCCAATATCGAAGGCGTGCGGCAGAACCAGCTGATCGGCTACGGCCTCGTCGTCGGCCTCAACGGCACCGGCGACACGCTCAACAACATCCCCTTCACCAAGCAGTCGCTGCAGGCGATGCTCGAGCGCATGGGCGTCAACATCCGCGGCGCCACCATCCGCACCGGCAACGTCGCAGCCGTCATGGTGACCGGCAATCTGCCGGCCTTCGCCACGCAAGGCACGCGCATGGACGTCACCGTCTCCGCGCTCGGCGATGCCAAGAACCTCCAGGGCGGCACCCTGCTCGTCACCCCCCTGTTGGGTGCCGACGGCAATGTCTACGCGGTAGCGCAAGGCTCGCTCGCGATCTCCGGATTCCAGGCCGAGGGCGAGGCGGCCAAGATCGTGCGCGGCGTTCCCACCGTGGGACGCATCGCCAACGGCGCCATCATCGAGCGCGAGATCGAGTTCGCGCTCAATCGGTTGCCGAACGTGCGCCTGGCGCTGCGCAACGCCGATTTCACCACGGCCAAACGGATCGCGGCCGCGGTCAATGACTATCTCGGCGTCAAGACCGCCGAACCGATCGATCCCTCCACGGTGCAGCTTTCGGTCCCGCCCGAGTTCAAGGGCAACGTCGTCGCCTTCCTTACCGAGATCGAGCAGCTCCAGGTCGACCCCGATCTCGCCGCAAAGATCGTCATCGACGAACGCAGCGGCATCATCGTGATGGGGCGCGACGTCCGCGTCGCCACCGTCGCGGTCGCGCAGGGCAACCTCACCGTCACCATCTCCGAGAGCCCGCAGGTGAGCCAGCCCAACCCGCTGTCGCGCGGCCGCACCGTGGTCGCGCCGCGCAGCAGCGTCACCGTCACCGAGGACGGCAAGAAGCTGGCCGTCGTCAAGGACGGCGTCTCGCTCCAGCAGCTCGTCGACGGCCTCAACGGCCTCGGCATCGGTCCGCGCGACATGATCAGCATCCTCCAGGCGATCAAGGCCGCCGGTGCCATCGAAGCCGACATCGAGGTGATGTGATGCAGACCGGCACGATCAACACACCGCGCCTTGCCACCTCGTCGGCCTTCTCGGTCGAGAGCCGCAACGGCCGGCCCGATTTCGAGCTCGCCGCCGCCCTACAAAAGGTCTCGCCGAAGCAGCAGGCCAGGGCGCAGAAGACCGCCACCGACTTCGAGGCGATGTTCCTCAACAGCATGTTCTCGCAGATGACCTCGGGCCTGAAGGGCGAAGGCCCGTTCGGCGACACGCCCGGCACCGGCGTGTGGCGCTCGATGCTGACCGAGCAATATTCCAAGAACTTCGCCAAGGCCGGCGGCGTCGGCGTCGCCACCGAAGTCTACCGCACCCTCATCATGCAGCAGGCGAAAACGATCCGCACGGCATAAGGTCAAACGAGATGAACCATTTCAACGCCTCACGTCAGCAGCTGCAACAGCGCCCGAACACCGCGCCCGGCAGCGCCGAGGCGCGCAAGCTCGCCGAAGACCTGATGGACGCGATGAGCGCCCTGCTCGGACTGATCGAGCGCGAGACCGAGCTCGTTCGCGCCGGCAAGGTCCGCGAGGCGATGACGCTCGAGAGCAAGAAGCAGGAGCTGTCGCGAAACTATGTCGGCGCCGTCAGCCAGTTGAAGGCGAACCAGGCACAGCTCGCGAAATCCGCGCCGGAGCTGCTCTCGACGCTGCACCGGCATCACGATGCGTTCCGCGCGATGCTGCAGGTCAATCTCACCGTGCTCGCGACCGCGCACGCCGTCTCCGAAAGCGTCGTGCGCGGCGTCAATGCCGAGATCCAGAAGCGCAACGTGCCGAACACCTATACTGCCGCAGGTCGCCGCGCAGCTCCTGGTCCGCGTCACATCACGCCGCTCGCGGTCAGCCGCTCGCTCTGAGCTGGGCGCGCACAAAAACAACCGACAATTTTACGAAAAACCGCGCGGCGAAATCGTCGCGCGGTTAGTCACGTTTCCTTACCGGGTCTTCAGTCCTGGTGTTCCATGGTTGCGTTATTAGAGGGGTTGGGATTTGACTCACGTTAGGCAACCAGGAGGCTGCCATGAGTACAGATTTCAGCATCAGGCCGGTGGGGATCCCGGCACCCGTGCAGATCGTAACGACGTCCAATGCGGCGGCGAACGAGGCTGTGCAAACCGATCTTCCGGTGAACCAGACGGTCGCCGCGACGGATACGAGCGCACCCGTGCGCAACGATCTGCCGAACCACGAGAACGTCTCGCGCCAGGTCGTATTCGACCAGGCGTCGGCATCCATGGTCTTCCAGGTCGTCAACGACAAGACCGAAGCGGTGGTCAACCAGTTCCCTGACGAAGCGATGCTGCGCCGGCGGGCCTATTTCCATGCATTGGATATGAAGTCCGAGCCCTCGCGTCCGCTCAGCACGGACGTCAGCGCCTGACGATCGGGAGATCGGCAACGACGCTCTGCGTCTGACGGCACCGGTCAGCGCGAAATTCGTGTTTCCGAAGGACAGTTAGTCTGGGATTCTCGTGATGCGGCCATCACGAGTCGCCGTCACGGTCGCCCGGACAGGCCCGCGGCGATATTGCGGTTGATCTCGATCAGCGGACGGAAGTGATCGAACTGCGGGCTCATCTGCAGCGCGGCGGTCTGGCTCAGCACGAACACGCTGATGTTGGCGATCTTCTGCCGGACGTCGATCGGCTGCGGATTGTTGTCGCGCATCGCCTCGCTCAGGAAGATGGTCCAGAGCTTGCGGTTGAACATCAGCGCCTGCATGGTCTGCTCGCTGAGCGGATCGGCGTTGTTCACCGCATCCTGGAGCTTGTTCGCGGCCTTGAGCAGGGTCTGCGCCTCGATGTCGCGAGGAGATGCAGTGGTCGTTGCAACGCGCGCGTAAGCCGAGGCAGCGGAATTCGACATCAATCACACCCTGGAGGTTACCTAGCGCGTTGGACGCGCTTAAGGATTTCTTTCCCAACCCTAGGCAGCACCGCTTAAGATTTGCTTACATGTGTGCTTGGAAGCACTCCGGATAATTACGGGTCGCGGAGCTCTTCGTCAGCGCAACGCTAGATCCACGCACGCACGATGTAAACTCGCTCGCGTGATGCGTGTCGATCTCAGCTAATCTTGTCCTAGCGATCTCCCTCAAAAGAACGGCGGAGCGTTAGCCCCGCCGCGATATATCGTGTGGCGATCTTGCGCTGCGAGATTAGCGGAGCAGCTGCAGCACGCTCTGTTGCGACTGGTTGGCCAGCGACAGCGCGGACACCGCGATCGACTGGCGGGTCGACAGCGCCTGGCTGTTGGCCGCTTCCTCGTTGGTGTCGGCGAGGGTCAGATTCGACGAGCCGGTCTGCAGCACGTTGATCAGGTTCTTGGAGAAGTCCTGACGCACCTGCACGATCGAGAGGTTCGAACCGAGCGACGATCCTTCCGAGCGCAGCCTGCTCGAGGCGGCATTCAGGCTGGCCAGCACCTTGTTGGTGGCGCCGTTGTCGATGAAGTCCGTGCCGGGAACGAGATTGCTGAGGCCGAGGCCGGCCGCGTTGAACACGACGCCGTTGATGCCGAGCGTGGAGCTGCCGGTTTCGTTGAAGACCAGCTTCAGCGTGTCGCCGTTGAGCAGGTTGATGCCGTTGAAGGACGAGTCCTGCGACGTCGTGTCGATCTGCGCCAGGATGTTGTTGAACTGGCTGACCAGGCTCGAACGCGCCGTCTGCGCGACGGGATCCTGAACCGGCGGCTGTGCAGTGGTAAAGGCGAGCACGCCGGTGAGCGTACCACCGACCGCGCCGCCCGCGGCAGTCGAGCCAAGGGTCGAGGAGGCGTATTCGTTGACGGTGGTGACCGTCAGCACGCCGTTGGCGTCGATCGTCGCCGTCAGGTGGTTGGCCTGCAGCTGCACATTGAGCTGGTCGAGCGTCTTGACCGTGCCGTTGGTGCCGTCGCCGAAGGTGACGTTCACCGGCGTACCGCCGTTGAAGGAGGAGAAGGTCAGAGTCTTGCCGCTGACACCGCCAACACCGGAGGTCCGCGCAGCGGTGAAGGCGGTCGCCGTTCCCGTGTTGCCGCTGAGACCGAACGCGCTGAGCGCGTTGCCCGTGCCGGTGATCGAGAGATCGGCGTTGATGCCGGTGGAGAGCGCAAGCTGACCGCTGCTGTTGACCGACGACGGGATCTGGCCCGCGGTGGTCGACAGCGCCGCCGCGCCGTTGAAGATGCTCGCGGTCTTGACGCCAGTGGCAAGGTCGACCGCGTTGAGCAGGTCGGTCAGCGTCGCGCTCTGGATATAGACCGTCGAGTTGCCGTTGCCGTCGGTGACGATGTTGCCGCTGACGCCACCCGACGTGACGCTCGCCGCCGATTGCGGCGTCTGCGCGTTCTTGAACGTGATGGTGTGACCGTCGATATTGAGCGTCGAGCCGTCCTGAACGAGAGAGCCGAGCGAGCCGGCGGTCGTCGACCGGTTCGCGGTCACGCTCGCATTGCCTGCGCCGGTCGCCGCGGTCAGACCGAGCTTGTTGAGGAAGTCGGCCTTGCCCGTCACGCTCAGATCGGCGCCGGTCGAGCTCTTCAATGTAACAGCGCCCGCCGTGATGGACGATGCCACCTGAAGCGTACCGACAGGACCCGCCGAACCGCTGACCGCGATGGTCGCCGCGCTCGCGCTGATCGTGGCGGTCTTGACGCCGCTGGCGAGGTCGATCGCGCTGAGGACGTCGTTGATGGTCGCACCGGGCGCAGCCGCCGTTCCCTCATAGACGATCGAATTGCCGTTGCCGTCGGTGGCGATATGCCCGCTGGCGTCGAGGCCCCAGCCGGTCGGTTGCGTGCTCGGAGCGATGCCGGTGCGGAAGGTGATGGTCTTGCCGTTCACCGTGATGGTGTCGCCATCCGCAGGCGCACTCCCGAATGTGGTGGATGCGGTGGTGCCGACCAGTGTGGCGGTGCCGGAGAGTGCGGTGGTGCCGTCGGCCGCCGTCGCGGCGAACCCGACCACCGTACCCGCGCTTGAACCCAGCGACGCGCCGAGCGCCGCAGTCCCGGTGACCGGGGTCGTGCCACCGGCAGCACCGGTATAAAGCACGTTGCTCTTGGCGGTCGCGCTCGCATAGGAGGTCGTGCCGCGCAGGTCGGCCGGCGTCGCACCGGGAATGGTGGTGGAGACGTTCGACTTGGTGGAATAGCCGACCGTGGTCTGCAGCGCCTGGTTGGCGATCGATTTCGCGCTGTCGATCAGCTTCTGCAGCGAGGTGATGCCGGTGTTGGCGGCCTGCAGCACCTGGACACCGTTGTTGATGCCATCGAGCAGGTTGCTGATGTCGCTCGCCCGGTTGTCGAGCCCCTGCGCCGTGAAGAAGTTGGTGGGATTGTCGAGCGCGGTGTTGACCTTCTTGCCGGTCGACAGCCGCTCCTGCGTCGTGGCCAGCAAGTCGGCCGTCGACTGCAGCGACAACAGGTTCTGGCGAACGGACGCCGAGAGAACGATGTTGGACATTGGCGAGTCTTCCTCTTGAACCGGATACGAATCGGCCGCGCGGTCTGCAAAGCGGGCTTTTGTCCAGTCTTAGGGGGTCTCCTTTAAAGTATGGTTAACGCCGGTTTAAGGGATAGGGTTAATGGCCGATGAACGCCCCTGCCCGTCTCCGGACGCAAAAAAGAGCGGCGGGACAAATGACCCCGCCGCCCGGTTTTGTTTAGTAGTTTCAGTCGCTTATTAGCGAAGCAGCTGGAGCACGCTCTGCTGCGAGGTGTTGGCCAGCGACAGCGCGGAGACCGCGATGGACTGGCGGGTCGACAGCGCCTGGCTGTTGGCCGCCTCGACGTTGGTGTCGGCCAGGGTCAGGTTGGACGAGCCGGTCTGCAGCACGTTGATCAGGTTCTTGTTGAAGTCCTGACGGATCTGCACGACCGAGAGGTTCGAACCGAGGCTCGAGGCTTCCGAGCGCAGCGTGCTCGACGCCGCGTTCAGATTGGTCAGCACCCGGTTGGACGCCGCGTTGTCGATGAAGTCGACACCGACGGTCAGCGCGGCGAGGCCCAGACCCTTGGAGTTGTAGGTCACGCCGGTGATGTTCAGGCTCGACTTGCCGGTCTCGTCGAACACCAGCTTGAGCTGGTCGCCGTTCAGGAGGTTGACGCCGTTGAACGAGGAGTCCTGCGAGGTCGTGTCGATCTGGTTCAGGATGTTGTTGTACTGAGACACCAGATTGGCACGCGCCGTCTGTGCGACCGCATCCTGCACGGGGGTGGAAGCCGTCGAGAACGTCAGCGCTGAAGTGAGCGTGCCGCCGATCGCACCGCCGGCGGCCGTGGAGCCGAGCGTGGATGAGGCGTAGTCATTGGACGCCGTGATCGTCAGCAGGCCGTTGGCGTCGATCGTCGCCGCGAGGTTGTTGGCCTGAAGCTTCGTGTTGAGCTGATCGAGCGTCTTGACCGTGCCGTTGGTACCGTCGCCGAAGGTGACGTTGACCGCCGTGCCACCATTGAAGGAGGAGAAGGTCAAGGTCTTGCCGCTGAGGCCGCCGATACCGGAGGTGCGGGCGGCGGAGAAGGCCGTTGCGTTTCCGGTGTTGCCGGCGAGGCCGAACACGTTCAGCGCGTTGCCGGTGCCGGTGATCGACAGGTCGGCGTTGATGCCGGTCGAGATCTTGAGCTGGCCGGACGTGTTGATCGTCGAGTTCGACTGGCCGGTGGCGGTCGAAAGCGCCGCGACGCCGCTGGCGTTGATCGTCGCGGTCTGCACGCCTGTGGCAAGGTCGATCGCCTTCAGCACGTCATTGACCGTACCGCCCTGCAGATAGACCGTCGAGTTGCCGTTGCCGTCCGTGACGACGTTGCCGTTCGCACCATACCCGCTCGGAACGCTCGGAGCTCCGGTCGTGCCCGGGGTCGGCGCGTTCTTGAAGATGATGACGTGGCCGTCGACGTTCAGCGTCGAACCATCCGCGATGGTCGCACCCAGCGAGCCCGCGGTCGTAGTCCGGTTGACGTTCAAGCTGGCATTGCCTGCACCCGAAGATGTGGTCAGGCCGAGAGACTTGAGCAGGTCGGCCTTGCCGGTGACGCTCAGATCCGCGCCCGTCGAGCTCTTCAGCGTGACGGCGCCGGCACC